>JAHEOI010000249.1 GCA_018610125.1 Verrucomicrobiota bacterium | reverse complement strand
CTCATACAGGCCACCCCGCCTTCGTCAAAAAAAAGATTCCTGCCACCAACCCACCGCCTTTCCCGACTCGAAAAACTCGGACCAGTATAGGGCTCCCCTCGACACAAGCTTCGAATGGTCTGAGGGAAACGCCTCGCTAGCTAGTCAAAGATGGGGCAAAAGGTATTGAAGGCCATTTCCCCAAAAAAGGCCGGGTCATTGAAGCGACGATGACGATCCAGCGCGTTCACCGTTTCCATCTCTTCGTCCGAAAGCTCAAAGTCGAAAAGCGCAATATTCTCGCGCAGTCTCTTGGGATTGGCCGTTTTCGGAATCACCGCTGTGCCCCGTTGAATTCCCCATCGAAGAAGAATTTGAGCCGGAGTCTTGCCATGGCGACGCGCCATTTCATTGATTACCGCCTCGTCAAGCACGGACTCGTCGGCGTGGGCCATCCCCAACGGGACATAAGAGGGCGCTCCCAACGGCGAAAATGCCGTGACTTGAATTTGCATCTCTCGACAAAAACGTAGCAATCGTTGCTGCGTCAAATAGGGGTGCATCTCCACTTGCAGGACTTCAGGCGAAATCCTGGCGTATGTCAGCAGATCCCGCAAAAGCGCCGTGTTGAAGTTACACACGCCAATGTGCCGGACAAGCCCGGCATCGACGAGCTCTTCCATAGCTTGCCAGGTCTCACTGATCGGGACGTTCGCAAACTCCATGCACGGGTGGGCCGCACCCGGGTTGTAAACCCAACCCGGTGGGTAGCGGGTTTCAAACGGAACATACTTCAGCGCAATCGGAAAATGGATCAGATAAAGATCGAGGTAGTCGAGCTGCAAGTCACGGAGTGATCGCTCCAGAGCCGGTCTCACATGCTCTTTGGCATGGTAGGTATTCCAGAGCTTGGAGGTGACCCAAAGCTGGTCACGCCGGCACACCCCCGACTCCAATGCCGACCGGATCCCGCGCCCCACCTCGGCTTCATTGCCATAGTCACATGCCGAATCGAGATGCCGGACCCCGGCCCGCAATGCTTCGTCAACCAATTGCGGCGCCGTCTCGTTCTCGACCTTCCACAGCCCCAGCCCCACCGAAGGGAACGAGGCCCCACTCTTGAGTGTGAAGCTTGAGACCATCACTGCCGTTTCTTGAGCTGATTTTCAACCGGTTCGAGCGTCTTGCGATGCTCCTCAACCAAGCCTCTAATCTCTTCAATCACTTCCGGATGGTCCTCGGCAATGTTGAATCGCTCGGACGGATCATGTCCCAGCTGATAGAGCAATGGCGGATCGTGGCGTTGCTTGTCCGGACCTTCCCCGTAAACCCCTTGCGTGATGAAATGGGCTTTGTAATCGCCATGCCGCACCGCGTAAAGCTCATCGCCTCGGTAATAGAACATTTCGTCGCGCGGGCTTTCGCCTTCACCAAACAAGACAGGGCGCAAATCGTACCCATCGATCGCCCGATCCTCCGGAATGTCGGCGCCAGCCAGTTTCAAGGCAGTGACGTAGAGATCCATCGTTGACCCCATCCCGGTGACGACACCCGGTTCAATTCGTCCGGGCCACCACGCGATCGTCGGCTCACGCATGCCCCCTTCCCACGTGGTCCCTTTTCCATTTCGAAGGAGACCGGAAGAGCCGCCGTTTTGATCCATCACGAGCCATGGACCATTATCAGAGGTAAAAAAGAGGAGTGTGTTCTTGGCGATTCCTTCTTTCTTTAACGTTTCAACGACGCGACCGACCGACCAATCAAGCTCTTCAATCACGTCCCCATAGAGTCCACGCTCACTCGTCCCACGGAATTTTTCGGAAGCATAGAGGGGAATGTGCGGGAACGTATGCGGGAAATAGAGCAGGAACGGATCTTCCTGACTCTCCTTGATAAAGTCGGTTGCCTCTTGGGTGTAGCGCCGAATGAGGGTGGCTTGATTGGCCGGATATTCGATGACTTTCTCATTGCGATAAAGCGGCACCCACCCGCCTTTTTGATTCTCTTTGTCGCGCATCTTTTCCAAGGTCATGCCCTTCCGGAATCGGATGTCATCGGCAACGGGCATATCCGGATCGACCCGCATGTCATTGGAGTAGGGAATCCCATAGTAATAGTCAAACCCATTGTTGGTCGGCAGATACTGATTAAGGTGCCCCAGATGCCACTTCCCGATGCACGCGGTCGAATAACCGACCTCCTTGAGCGCCTCGGCCATGGTGACTTCTTGTTCGGGAATGCCGCCCGCCGACCACTGAAAGAGGACACGCGGATGCCCGGCCAGACCGCTCCTGATTGGCAAGCGTCCGGTAAGTAGGGCCGCGCGACTCGGGGTGCAAACGCTTGCCGCCGCGTAAAACTGCGTCCACTTCTGCCCTTCCCGCGCAAGCCGGTCGAGGTTGGGCGTGCGAATCGTGGGATGCCCAAACACCCCAAGGTCGCCATACCCCAAATCATCGCAAAAGATGACCACGATGTTGGGCTTTTCCGATTTCCCCGGCTCGGAATCCGCCTTGGCCGAAAGGGACGAGCCAAGCACCATCCCCAAAAAGGCGGTTACCGTTACCAATACCGGACCGATCTTACCGAATACACTTCGCGATTTCATAAGCTCAACTTTCTCAATGGCGTCCCTCGCGCTCAATCATTGCTAAAGTAATACCGACCGATATACCCGACGATCTCGCGCTTGACTTCAAGCGGATCCATTTGCCCAAGGTGCTTATAGATCACTTCGCCACCCGGGGCTACCAATAAGGTGAACGGAAGCGCTCCCGGCCAATCGTGATTGACGGCCTCGATCAACGCATACGTATCATCGGCCTCAAAGAGGTAATTCCGGTTCGACGCCTCCTGATCCTTAAGGAAGTCGAGCACATCCTCCTTTTTATCAGCCTTATCGGCGCTGACCGTGACAAGCTCGAAATCGCGGTGGCGATACATCCGATTGATCTCGACCAGGTCGGGGAATTCAGCGACGCACGGACCACACCAGGTCGCCCAAAAATTGATCAGACGCAATTGGTCTGTCTCGTTCTTGATCAGCTTTTCAATCCCGCTCACCCCGATCATATCCACCGAAACCGGTTCCTGAGCCAGTTCCCGGCGGTGGCGCTCGACTGCCTCTTCCTTGCCGGCCCATTTGATGGAGCATCCGAAATTCTTGGTCTTCGGATTCGGCACCTCTTTTCCGGCCAGCAGGGCCTTGATGGCATTTCGGGCATCCCGGCGCTCGACCTTCTCGGGATTCTCGGCATCGTCGATTCGGCCGACATAGCGAAGCTTGCGCGCTTCGCCGAAGATGAATACATGGGGAGTTGCTGTCGCCCCGTAAGCACGGGCCGCCTGTTGCTTGTCCCCGTCATAGAGGTAAGGGAAATTGAAATTGTGATCGCGAGCACGGATCTTCATTTCAGCGTAGGTGTCGCTCAAATCGGTGTATCCGAGCTCATTCAACCGAAGCGAGTCGGGATCATTCGGGGATATCGCCACCACCGCGACACCCTCATCACGGAAATCCGCAGTAAGCTCTTTGATTCGGTCCTCATACGCCTGGGCAGTCGGGCAATGATTGCAGGTAAAGACAACCGCCAAAACCTCGGCATCCGAGTAGTCGTCAAGGGTGTGAAATTCGCCGTCCACGCCTTTAAGCCGAAAATCCGGGGCCTTGGCCCCCAGCTCGAGGGTGCTGACCCCATCCGGCAAGGCCCACAGCAAGCTTGGCATCAACAATAAGCCCGCAACGACCGCTAAAATATGCTTCTTCATCATCTCCGTTATCCTTTCACTCGGCCCCCTTGTCCAACAAAATTTAATGCATTTGAGTCGAGTCTTGTAAAAAAGCCACATTCAACATTCAACGACTGGGACGTCGGAGACGACGTCCCGGGAAGGGCGAGCAGTGGAGTGCAGGCCCTACCCTAATCTGTCGCCATGCCTTGCCGAATATCAACGCAACGCCTTACTAGTGACAAATCTCCCTTTTTTGGGAATTGTTAGGCATCTATGCATGATTTTCATTACGTTGGACAAGAGCTTTATTGTGAAGATCGTTCAATCAGCTCGTTGGCGGCCGAATTCGGCACACCGCTGTACGTCTATTCGCAACAGACCTTCACCCGTCATTATCAAGCCCTCGATCAGGCAATGGCCGGCGTCGATCACGCCGTCAGCTATTCGGTCAAATCGAATTCGAACCTGGCGGTACTTCGGCTCTTACGCGATCTCGGGAGCGGATTCGACATCGTCAGTGAGGGGGAGCTCCAACGGGTGATCGCGGCTGGGGGATCGCCCAGCGACTGCCTTTTTGCGGGCGTGGGCAAGACCGCCAACGAAATCGAGTTCGCCTTAAAGCGAGGGATTTATTGCTTTAACGTGGAGAGCGAGCCGGAGCTTGATCGAATCAACCGGATAGCCGGTCAGTTGGGCGTGACAGCCCCCGTGGCTGTGCGGGTCAATCCGAACGTGGAAGCCAAGACCCACGCCAAGATCACAACCGGCACCTATGAGAACAAGTTCGGCATTGCCTTTGAAGAGGTGGAAGCGGTTTATCAGCGCGCCGGCGCGCTCGAGCACCTGAAGCCGATCGGAATCCAGATGCACATCGGCTCACAGCTCACTCAGGTGGAGCCATTCGAGAAGGCGGTTCGCAAAGTCGCGCCATTAATTGAAAAGCTCGCGCAGCAATACCCCTTCGAGTTCTTCAGTATCGGTGGGGGGCTGGGGATCATTTACCAGCCAGCATTGGAAAGCGGTGCAAGCGAATGGTGGGAGTCCGAAAAAGCCCGGGACCTCCTGACACCGCAACGATACGCCGAATCGTTAGCCCCGCTGCTGAAGCCGCTCGGACTGCGCATCTTTCTCGAGCCGGGCCGCTTCATCGCGGGAAATGCCGGCGTCCTCGTCACCCGTGTGGAGTACGTCAAGCAGACCGGAGATAAAAACTTTGTCATCGTCGACGCCGCCATGAACGATCTCATCCGACCCGCTTTCTATGAGGCCTATCACGAAATTGTCCCGATCCACGCCAAGAGCGAGGGCATCACCTCCAGCGACGTGGTGGGCCCCGTTTGCGAATCGGGAGATGCGTTTTGCCAAGATCGTCCCCTCCCGGCCATGCAGGAAGGAGACTACCTCGGTTTAATGAGCGCGGGAGCTTATAGCATGGTCATGGCTTCCAACTACAACTCGCGAGGCTTCCCGGCAGAGGTATTGGTCAATGGGAGCCAAGCCGAGGTCGTTCGGGCACGTCAGCCACTGGAGCAGCTCCTCCAAGGGGAGCGTGTCCCAAGCTGGATGACATAAGATCGTAGCGCACACCGCCCGGTCTGCCATGGCCGAATTTGCCAAGGACGGTCGGCAAGGTCCTGCAACCTTACCAATTCCGTTGTGGTAGGGCCCGCACTCCGCTGCGGGCCGCTCCCCTTTCTCCAGCCCCAACTTAAAGCTGACAAGGGATCGGGATGAAAACAGGTGGAACCGTTCGCCAAAAAAAGAGCTGACAATCCGCCTCAGTGCCTACTATAAATTAGAGTTATGAGTCAAAGAAAGCATCCATGGGAATCGGCCATCTTACTGTTGGTGAGCGGCAATCTATTGGTTGGCGGTATGGTATCGGCCTCAGCCGCCGATTTCGACATCCGGAACGAATCCGTCTTCAAAGCAATCGTCCCTGACGATGCCGAGGTGCGAAAGCTCGCGAGCGGGATGCGGTTTCTGGAAGGACCGGTATGGATGCCAGAGGGTTACCTCGTGTTTAGTGACATCCCCGCCAACGAGCTGAAGAAATGGCATCCGGAGAGCGGATTGGCTACATTCCGTAAGCCGAGCCACCAAGCCAATGGCAATGTGCTCGATCGACAAGGTCGGCTGGTGACATGCGAGCATGCCAGCCACCGAGTTTCCCGCACATCCAAGGATGGTGAGGTGGTCACCCTCGTGAGCGCTTACCAAGGTGATCCGTTGAACTCGCCCAACGACCTGGCTGTGAAATCCGACGGCACCATCTGGTTCACCGATCCCAGCTATGGGCTTGGCGATCGCGAAATGGCCGTGCCGGGACAATGGGTCTATCGTTACGATCCGGCCAATGATGACCTACAGGCGGTCGCTCGGGACTTTGATCGGCCCAACGGAATCGCCTTTTCGCCGAACGAAGAAACCCTTTACATCGCGGATTCCGGATCGCCTCACCACATCCGGGCATTTGATGTCGTGAACGGCCAAACCCTCCGGAACGGCCGGGTTTTCTGTCAGATCGACAAAGGGGCCCCTGATGGAATCAGGATCGATGCCCAAGGCCGCCTCTATTCCAGCGCCGGTGACGGGATCCAAATCTTCTCGGCCAATGGCAACTTGATCGGCAAGATCTTTGTCCCGGAAACCCCGGCCAATCTCTGCTTCGGCGGTAAGGATTATCAAACCCTGTTTATCACCGCCCGCAGCTCCCTCTATGCGATTGACTTGAACGCAACCGGGGCTCGGGCTCGATAAGCCTCGGCGACGAAAGCAGCAAACCGGGTCGGCCGGCCTCCACAAGCAACGACCGCTCTATGGATTTACTGGAAGGGGCTATCAACCTTATCCTCAAGTTGTTTTCGCTCGGACTCTTTATCAGCATCATCCTGAACTGGATCGATCACCCGTCGGTGGCGCAGGCAAAGAGGTGGCTAAACGGCTTCTACGACATTTTCCTTGATCCGCTGCGGCGTGTCATCAAGCCGATCCCGATCCGAGCACGGTACGTCGAGCCCGTTGAAATCGATATCACACCGGGCATTTTGCTGCTGCTGGTGCTCATTGTCATCCGGCCGTTTTTGCTGTTGGTCTTCTAGCAAGGCGTTGCCTTGGTTTCGCCAAAGCATGAGGTCCGTCGGAGCCAGCAAGGGGCGACTATCGCGACAGCGCTCGATGACCCATGTCGCCGGGAAGGAAAGAATCCTTGGCGCAAGTGAAGCACTTGGGCTATCTTCCGCTTCCGGCAGTTGATTAACGCGAAAGAGCAAACAAACACCTTAATGAAGAAGCCCTCGTCGGTGATGTCGACCCGAGGGCAAGATCGGAGGATTGAAATGAGCATTGGAGAGAATCAGTGGACGCGCCGAGAGGCAATCGGGCACACGGCTTTGGCGGCATTGGCGTTGCCAATGATGGGACCGGTCAGCCTAATGGCCCAAAACAGGTCGGAACGAGGCAGCTACGAGGTGCCGACGCTGCCGTATGCCCTCGACGCACTCGAGCCATACATCAGCGCCAAGATCATGGAGCTTCATTACACGAAGCACCATCGGGGCTACGTCCACAAGCTCAACCAGGTCGCGGCCAACATCGAGCAACAGCCGATTGAAAAGCTGCTGCAGAACATCGATTCGCTTCCGCAGAAGCTCCAGACGCCGGTGCGCAATTTCGGCGGCGGCCATTACAATCATACCCTGTATTGGTATTCAATGACCCCGACCACGACAGGGCAACCGGGCGGTGCCCTGGGCGAAGCGATCGTAGCGAAATACGGCACCTTTGACGAGTTCATCAAAAACTTTCGGAAGGCCGCGTTGACCTTGTTTGGCAGCGGCTGGGCATGGTTGAGTCTTGATAAGCATCAGGAAATGGTCCTCGAGATCACCCGCAATCAGGATAATCCGATCATGTTTGGGCGCACGCCGCTGCTCGGAGTCGATGTCTGGGAGCACGCTTACTACTTGCAATATCATAACCGGCGTGACCGCTATGTCGATGCCTTCCTGAATGTCGTCAATTGGAACCGCGTTGCCCAGCGATACCAAGCGGCAAGCGGCAAGCAATAGCACGAATGGCACGGCCCCCTCGATTTACCGGATATGTCGAGCTCGGCCAATCGCTCTCGTCACGGCCTCACCTGTCGCATGTCCTTTTCGACTTCGACGGCACCCTCTCGCTTCTTCGTGAGGGTTGGCCCGATGTGATGTTGCCGATGTTTCTCGAAATGCTTCCGGCGCACTCGGAAGAAACCGAGGCCGAGCGTCGGACGATGCTTTTCGATGACATCATGCGCCTCAATGGCAAGCAGACGATCTATCAAATGATGCAATTTGCCGAGCGCATCCGGGAACGTGGGGGCGAGCCGGAAGATCCCCTCCGGTACAAACAAGAGTATCTCCGCCGGCTCGACGCCCGAATCGCAGCACGACTGCAATCGATCAAAGAGGGCGCCGAAGAGGCGGATGACTTTCTGGTTTTCGGGACCCGCTCGTTTCTACAATCTCTCCAAAGGCGCGGCTTTGAGCTCTACCTCGCCAGCGGCACCGATGAGCCGTTTGTGCGCCGGGAAGCCGGCTTACTTGGGATCGATCAATTCTTTGGGGAGCATATCTACGGGGCTCAGGATGACTACAAGCAATTCTCGAAGAAGATGGTCATCGATCGCCTCCTTCGCGACAACGGCATCGATGGGAGCCGGCTGCTGAGCTTTGGTGATGGGTTCGTCGAGATTGAGAACACCAAAAAGGTGGGCGGTCTCGCTGTTGCTGTGGCCAGCGACGAACGAAACAACGGCTCGGGCGAGGTGGACCAATGGAAGCGGGATCGCTTGCTCGGTGTCGGTGCCGATGTGGTCATTCCCGATTATCGCGATGGTGACTCGCTCTTGGACGTGCTTCTCGGTAATATTCCTAGCGGAGCTCAGGCTCACACCAACCTTTAAATCGCCGTTCTTTCTCTGATGATCGCGCTATGCCACCCGTTCGTTACCTCGATCTGACACGGCTTCATCCCTACCCCCTGGCCGAACGTCAAAGTGACAGCGCTCTCGAAGACATCCTGGTCGCGCCGGAGTCGTCGCCTCCCCCGCTCAAAGAGAGTCATCTCGACGGCCAGATACGGCATTGCGCCCGACAAATCCGACAGGCCCGGGAGAGGAACGCGACCGTGATGTTGATGTATGGCGCTCACCTGGTTAAAAATGGGGGGCAATCCATTCTATGTCGGTTGATCCAAGAGGGGTGGGTGACCCACTTGGCAACCAATGGCGCCGGGATCATCCATGATTGGGAATTCGCTTACCAGGGGTGGTCGACGGAGGATGTCCGGCAAAATGTCGCAGCCGGTTGTTTCGGGACGTGGGATGAAACAAGTCGATATATCCATTTGGCGCTCATGCAAGGGCAACTTGAAGGAGACGGACTCGGAAAGAGTGTGGGACGGTTGATCCACAATGAAGAAATCTCCCTCCCTTCGGCCAATGACTTAAAAGAATGGCTTCGAGCCGACCCGGAGCACCCTGACACCCCCGCCCGGGCCGATCTGCTCCAAGCGATGCTCCGGCACCGAATCCCCGCAGGCACGACGACCGTCCGACACCCATATAAGCACGCCTCTATCCCGGCGCAAGCTTACGCCAATGGCACCGCGATGAGCGTCCATCCCGGAATCGGTTACGACATTATCTCCAATCACCCGATTTTCAACGGGGCCGTGCTTGGAAGGGCCGCCGCGACCGATTTCGCCTTGATCGGCGGCTCAATCGACCAGCTCGATGGCGGGGTCGCGATGTCTGTCGGCTCCGCCATCATGGCGCCTCAAGTCTTTGAAAAGAGCCTGAGCTGCGTCCATAATCTTCGCTTTCAGACGGGCCGGCCGCCGGTCCAAGATCACGACATCTATGTCGTTGATATCCAGGATGGCGGTCAATGGGATTGGACCCAAGGCGAGCCCCCAAAGGATAATCCGGCTTATTACCTGAGATTCTGTAAAAGCTTCTCCCGAATGGGCGGCAACATGCATTACCTCTGCTGCGATAACATCCTCTTTACGCACCAGCTCTATCATGCGTTAATAGGTCGCTTGTGAATGTCCAACGCTTAACCGAAATCACAGGTCGGTACTCGGATCTCCAGCTCGCTGTGATCGGTGACTTTTGCCTCGACCGATATTGGGAGATCGACCCAGACAAGACCGAGACCTCGATCGAAACCGGGCTCGAAGTCCATAATGTCGTCCGGGCTCGCTGCCAAGCAGGCGCGTCCGGAACCATCCTCAACAATTTAGTCGCATTGGGCATCGGTGAGATCTTCCCGGTCGGCTTCCACGGCCACGACGGGGAAGGCTTTGAGCTTCGTCGAGCCCTTGAACAGTCTCCCGGCACCGATCTCAAATACTTCATCGAAGCCGAGGACCGGCAAACTTTCACTTACACAAAGCCGCTCGTTGTCGAGCTGGGCAAAGCTCCCCGAGAGCTCAACCGACTCGACATGAAAAACTGGACGCCGACGCCGGAGCCGATTCAAGCAACATTGCAGGAAGCCGTGGAATCCCTCGCCTCACGAGTCGATGGCTTTGTCGTCCTTGATCAGGTCGATCACCCTGAAACCGGGGTCATCACCAAAGGGATGTTGGAAACGGTGCGCCAAGTCATGCGGCGCCATCCGCAGCTCTGGGTGATTGGGGACAGCCGCCAAGGCCTTAGTCACTTTCCCCCGATGCCGTTCAAGATGAATCGGGAAGAATTGGCTCGGCTCTTTGGAAACGAAGAGCGGCTATCGACCGAAATCGTCCAAAGTCAATCCGAAGAGCTCGCGAGAAAAACGGGATATCCGGTATTCATCACGCTGGCCGACGAGGGTATGGTCGGGGCCTCCCCCACAGGCCAGG
>JAHEOI010000248.1 GCA_018610125.1 Verrucomicrobiota bacterium | reverse complement strand
TGGTCGTTGGGACAGATCACGAAGCCTTTCACCGTCGGCTCTTCCGTCTTTTTGATCTCGTTGAGATTCGGGAAAAACGCCGGATTGTCGACCAATTTGACCTCACCATCCTCCAAATGGACCCGGTAAATCACACTGGGATACGTGGCGATGATGTCCATCCCATACTCCCGGCGAAGCCGCTCCTGGATGATTTCCATATGGAGCAAGCCAAGGAATCCGCAGCGGAATCCGAACCCAAGCGCCACCGAGCTCTCCGGCTGATAGACAAAAGAGGCGTCATTAAGCTGCAGCTTGGCGAGATTGCTCTTGAGGTGCTCGTAATCGGCATTGTTCAACGGGTAGATCCCGCTGAAGACCATTGGATGGATCTCTTGAAACCCGGGCAATGGCGGTCCCGGATGCTTGGCACCGGTTAATGTGTCGCCGATTTTGACATCTTTCGGGGTCTTGAGGTTGGCGGTCAAGTAGCCGCTCTCGCCGAGACCAAGCCGTTCCTGGGGCGCCGGCTTGGGCGTGTAGATTCCGACCTCCTTGACCTCGGCGGTCTTCGCCGAATGCAGGAGCGTTACCTGGAGGCCCGCCTTCAATTCGCCATTAAAGACACGGACCAAGATAACGGCGCCTTTGTAAGGGTCGTAGTAAGCGTCAAGCACCAGCACCTGCAGGGCTGACGGATGGGTCGGTTGTGGTGGCGGGATTTCTCGGACAATCCCCTCCAGGATCTCTTCGATCCCGATTCCTTCCTTCGCGCTGGCCAGGATCGCGGTATCGGCCGGAATCGCCAAGATGTCTTCGAGCTGTTGCTTCGTCTGCTCGAGGTTGGCATGCGGCAAATCGATTTTATTGATGACCGGCAGGATGGTCAAATTGTGCTTCATCGCGAGATGGACATTGGCCACGGTCTGAGCTTCCACGCCTTGAGCGGCATCGATGATAACCAAGGCCCCCTCGCACGCCTTGAGACTCCGCGACACCTCATAGGAGAAGTCGACATGCCCGGGCGTGTCGATGAGATTGAGCTCGTAGGTCTCGCCGTTACGGGCCTTATAACCCATGGTGACCGGGTGGGCCTTGATGGTAATACCCCGCTCACGCTCGAGGTCCATCGAATCGAGAAGCTGATCCTGCATTTCCCGATCGGAAATGGCCCCCGTCATATGGAGGAGCCGATCGGAAAGCGTCGTCTTCCCGTGATCAATGTGCGCAATAATGCTAAAATTTCGAATGTGCGATGTATCCATCGTCTCAACCTATAACCGTTTCACGCTACAAGATAACCGGCTCCATCCGGAAAAAAAGGACGAATTCCCCCTTTCCTCTTGCTCGAACCGGCGTTACAGCCCTCGTTCGGTCAATTGACCCGCTTTAGAAGCCCGGTCCCCATTTTCAGCAAGCGGCGGGTCTTGTCGCTTGAGCTCGATTCCGCATAAACGCGCACGATCGGCTCTGTTCCGGACCCGCGGACCATAAGCCACGACCCGTCTCGAGCAATGATCTTGACGCCATCAAAGGTCTTGACTTCGACGACGGCGGAGCCCAACAGCTTCGTTGGCGGATGATTGCGGCAATACGCCATCAACGATTGCCGTCTCTCGACCGGGAAAGGGGTGTCGATTCGGTCGTAATAGTGGGGACCGTACCGCCGCTTCAATCGGTCGAGGAGCTGTCTGACCGACATGTTTTCCGTGGCCAAGAGCTCGAGCAGCATCAACCCGGCCAGGATACCATCCCTTTCCGGTATATGTCCGCGGAATGCGATCCCGCCACTTTCTTCGGCTCCGAAAAAGACGTCTCCCTTAAGCATCTCGGTACAGATATGCTTGAACCCGACACCGGTTTCGGTCAGCGCGAAGCCAAAGTCCCGACACATTTTATCAACCATCGAGGTGGTGGTGAGGGCCTTCACGACCCGCCCTTTCCCCTTCCGGTTCGCGACACAATGATGAAGCAGGAGGCAGATCAGGTCGTTTGCCGAGAGGTAGCCCCCGCGTCCATCCATGCCGCCGATCCGGTCGGCGTCGCCGTCGGTCACCAGGCAGATATCGTGCGGATCGCGCTGGAGAAACCGCGCCGTCTCTGTGTAATGCTTCTCGATCGGTTCGGGACTGATCCCACCAAAAAGCGGATCATGCTCCGCATGCAGGGTCGTCACGCGACACTCGGTCTCAGCCAACAACCGGTCAAAGCAGCCTGCCCCAACACCGTAAAGGGCGTCGTGGGCGAACCGAAGCCCGGAGCGCGCAATTAAATCAAAATCGACGAAACGGCGAAGGGATTGAAAGTGCTTTCGCGTCAGATCCTTGCGAGTGACAAGCTTCGATGCCTGGTCGAGCGGGGTCTTTTCAATCGAATGCCGATCGACTTCCTGTTCCACTTGACGGCACATTTCGGGACCGGCAGCCCCTCCGTAATCGGCCTTTAACTTGAAGCCGTTGAAGATCGCGGGGTTATGACTGGCGGTGATCATAACACCGCCGATCGCCTTTTCCGATTTCACGGCATGCGAAAGGGATGGCGTCGGCAACGGCTCCTTCGAGAGAGCCACTTGAAGCCCGTTGCCGATAAAGACTTCCGTGGCTTCTTCCGCAAAACGTCTCGACAGAAATCTTCGATCGAAACCAACGACGATCCGCTTGCGGGTGCTGTCCGTCGCCGCCCTGCTCCAATAATCGGCTGCGGCCTGGGCAACCAAGGCCACGTTGGCAAACGTGAAATCGTCCGCGATGACCCCGCGCCAACCGTCGGTTCCAAATTTGATTGGACTCATACGTGCCGGAGTGGAGGCCTTTAAGAGTGGCTCAGCCTGCCTTTCTGGCCGCCAGTTTACGGCCTCGGGTTGGCCGATCGGAATCCGTTACCCGGGCCGCATCATTGACAAGCCGTCGCATCTTGGAAACCGCTCGAGGGAGATTTCGGTGTTTTAAAAGGCCGGTCCCACTGACAAAGGCATCGGCCCCGGCCCGGGCACATTCGGGGGCCGTATCGAAGTCAATCCCGCCATCGACTTCAATGTGGTAAGACAGGGAGCTCTCAGCCCGCCATTCCCTAGCTTGCTGAATCTTGGGGATCATCTCCTCCATAAAGCTCTGTCCGCCGAAACCAGGATTGACAGTCATGATCAGCAACAGATCGATCTGATCCAGAAACGGCTTTGCCGCGGCAATCGGGGTCGGTGGATTGACCGCTAAGCCGACCTTCTTATCCATCGATCGAATCTTCCACAGCAGTCCCGAGATTTGATCTTCCAGTTCGACATGCACCGTGAGTCGATCGGCGCCGGCTTTGACAAACGGCTCCAAAAGGACGGTCGGCTTGGAGCACATCAGATGGACGTCAAAGAGCTGCGTCGTCAATGGGCGCAGGCGTTTCGCAAAACCGGGACCGAACGAGATATTCGGCACGAAGTGTCCATCCATAATATCGAGGTGCACCCACTCCGCGCGAGAGCGCTTGATCCGGAGCGTTTCGCTCATCAAGCGCCCATAATCGGCTGCCAATAGGGATGGTGCTATAATCATGGCGTCTACTGCTGATGCCGGCCAAGGGAGTTTTCAATCACGCCGGGGCCGGTGACGGCGACCCAAGTCCCGGTAGCTCGGGGGGATTCGGCTTGGGGACTTCCGGGAGGTTGGTTCCCGCCGGCTGACCGGAAGGAGGATCCTCACGCTTCTCTTGCTCCGGGAGCGTCAGCTTGCCGGTCTTAACGATCTCTTCAACTTGCGAGCCCTCAAGGGTCTCATACTCGAGGAGATGACCCGCCAGGATTTCCAACCGCTCGCGATTTTCGGTGATTAGCCGTTCAGCCACCGAATATTGCTCATCGATGATGCGTTTGACCTCGGCATCGATCTCCTTGGCCGCATTTTCGCTGTAATCCTTCTTGCGGACCATGTCGCGCCCAAGATAGACCTCTTCGTCGCTGCCATATTGCACCATCCCGATACGGTCGCTCATCCCCCATTGACAGACCATCGCCCGCACCAATTGGGTCGCCTGCTGGATATCGCCCCCCGCCCCGGTTGAAATGTCCCCTGAGACGATCTCCTCGGCGATTCGACCGGCCATGGTCACCGCGACCATATCCAGCATCTCTTTTCGGCGACGGCTAAAGACATCCGTTTTTGGTAATGACATGGTCGAGCCCATCGATTGCCCTCGCGGGATAATCGTGACCTTGTGCAACGGTTGCGTGTGCGGCAGCAGGATGTTCACCAACGCATGGCCGGCTTCGTGCCATGCCGTGAACTTCTTGTCTTCATCGGTCATGGCCAAGCTGCGTCGCTCGCGACCCCATCGGACCTTGTCGCGCGCCTCTTCAAGCTCCTTCATGCCGATGGCTTTCTTGTTCGCTCGGGCGGCAAGCAATGCCGCCTCGTTGAGCACATTGGCCAAATCCGCTCCGGAAAAGCCGGGTGTGCCACGGGCGGTTACCTTGAGGTCGGCCGAGCTCTCCAGCTTGACACTCTTGGCATGGACCCGGAGGATGTCCTCTCTCCCTTTGATATCGGGGAGATTGACCTGCAATTGCCGATCAAACCGACCCGGACGAAGGAGTGCCGGGTCGAGCACATCGGGACGATTGGTGGCCGCGATGATGATAATGCCATCCTGGGTATCGAACCCGTCCATTTCCACCAAGAGGGCATTGAGTGTCTGCTCACGCTCATCATTGCCGCCTCCGACACCGACTCCGCGGCTCCGTCCGACCGCATCGATCTCATCGATAAAGATGAGGCACGGCGTGTTCCTGCGGGCCTGCTCAAACATGTCGCGCACTCGGCTGGCGCCGACCCCAACGAACATCTCCACGAAATCCGAGCCACTGATGCTGAAAAACGACGCATCGGCTTCCCCGGCAATGGCCTTGGCCAGGAGCGTCTTACCCGTGCCGGGCGCCCCGACCATCAGGATTCCTTTCGGGATCTTGCCACCGAGCTTCTGAAATTTCTTTGGATCCTTGAGGTAGTCGACCAGCTCTTCGACCTCTTCCTTGGCCTCGTCGACTCCGGCGACATCCTTGAAGGTCACCTTGTTCTTGTCCTTGGAAAGCATCTTGGCCCGGCTCTTGCCAAAGCTAAGGGCCCCCTTGCCCGCCATTTTGATTTGGCGCACAAAGAAAAAGTAAATCAGCACCGCCAGGATCATGAATGGCAACAAGGTCATGAAGATGTTCATCCACATCGTATTGGCCTCTTCATCCGTGAACTTGCCGGTCTTGTGAAGGCGGTTGATATCGTCGGGAGTCAAATGGGCCTTCAAATAAAATTCCTGCAGACCGCTCCCCTCCGCTCCCTCACTGCCACCGTCGGAGCTTTCCTTGGCACGATATTTGCCCCGAATCTCCTGTACCTCGTTGTTGGGGTTGAACACCACCGTCCCTTTGACCACCCTGTCGTTCTCGATCATTTTCCAGAGCTGCGTGAGCGTCTCAAGCTCTTTCCTCTCCGGCTCAGCCTGCTTCTGGAGCAGCATTAAGATCGGGATGAAGGCGACAATGGCGATCAGGAGGATCCATCCCCTGGCCGGGACCTTCCCATCCCCTTCCTTCTTCGGCTGCTTGTTCTTGTCGTTATTATCTTGGCCCGTCATTGCGTCACGGATTTTTGCAGAATCTTAGCATTAACCCCGCCAACCGGCAAGCTACCCAAGTGCCGGCTTAACCCTTTTTCGGCTTGGCGGACCAAAATGAGCGGGGCGTCGACAAAAAACATCAAAAATTGGATACGGCCAAGTGGCTTGGACGTCCTTCGAGGTCGGAGACAACACCTCGCTAACGGCCATCCTCGCCCAACATCAACGCCAGCACCATTCCAGGATCGATTCCGTGGTTTCGGTCACTTTAAACCGCTCCCCGATGCGCAGCCCTTCCACCCAAAAGATTGTCCCCGTCGAGGTTGTCGCCACGAGCTTTCGGTGCCGCCCTTCCCTTGGCACCTTGTTGTTGACAAAGAGATCTTGAAGCTTGACCGGCGTTGGCATCCCGATAGGCTGAAACCGATCACCGGCCCGCCAATGTCTCAAATAGACCCTTTTGCCAATTCGGTCCGCATCGAACAGCTCGCAATTTTCCTTCGACAGCGGCCATCCCGCCGGGCAGCTACCGCGGATCTTGATAAACAGAGCTCTCGTTTCAAATGTCACTGTTGTGACCTCAGTCAGATCAATGCATGCAACTTGTGTATTGCTCTGTACGCACTCAGTTTGGCTGTTGCTTAGAACGACGGCGCCATCCGGCGTCCTTTTCACCAGGTAACCACCTTGACTTGTAACACACCGATCCGGCTGGGAGCGCAATGTTTCAATAACATTAAAATCCGGTGCGATGCCATACTGTTCCAACTGCATGCGGACCGCATGCCGCTGAGCCGCAAGCGGCAGCTTGTCAAAATGAGGATCGCCTGTCTCAAGCCATTGATGAGCCGTTGTTTCAGCCAGCTTTGCTTCTTCCCGTACGACCCCCATGGTACGTGAAATGTTCTCGATGACAGACTCTCCAAAATCGGTCTTGAGATTGGGTATGAGCCTGTGGCGAATTCGATTCCGAAGGAATTGTGTCTCGGTGTTTGAGGTGTCCTCGCGATATTCAATGCCGTGAGATTGGGCATACGCGTGCAAATCCGCTTTCGAATGCTCTAGGAAGGGCCGTTCCAAAAGGATTCGGGAATCCGAAGGCGACGGGTCCGTCGGTGGCATCCCGCCCAAGCCAAGGCCGCTACTCCCCCTGAGGAGACGGATAAAAAAGAGCTCGATCTGATCGTCGGCGTGATGTGCGGTAACGATTCGGGAGGCGCCTTTTTCGCGGGCGGCTTTGGCGAGCGAGTCATGCCTGAGCCGTCGCGCGGCCATTTCGATCGAGATCCCTTGAGCTCGAGCGAGCGCCATCACATCGACCCGATCGATGACAAGATCGATACCGAGCCGGCTCGCTGTCGCGCG
>JAHEOI010000247.1 GCA_018610125.1 Verrucomicrobiota bacterium | reverse complement strand
GCCGTTTCCGGACCTCGGGGACGACGTCCCTATCAGGTGTCACTAAGACGGTCGGCGGCGGACTGCCAACCCTGCCACCACTGTTGTGGTAGGGCCCGCACTCCGCTGCGGGCCGTTTCCGAACGCCCCCATTCGGCACGCGTCCTTTTTCCGGCCGAATGCCGGTTAAGAAACGCCGACCATATTGCCTCCGGATCGTTTGGCTTCAAACATGGCCCAATCGGCTCGTTCGAACAGGCGAGCAGGCTGTTCCAAGTCGCCCGACTCAACAGTCCCTAAGCCGATACTGCAAGTGGTTTGGATGGCCTGACCGTCACTGCCTTGAAACTTCCGCTCTGCAACGGTTCTTCGAATCCGGTCAGCCGTTGCCCGAGCAGCCTCCAGCCCGCATCCGGCAAGAACAAGGCAGAATTCGTCCCCCCCATATCGAGCCACAAAATCACTCCCCCGAATACTTTGCCTGAGCGCGTGCGCCAAGCTTTTGAGGACCTCGTCGCCTTTGAGATGCCCGTGCGTATCATTGATCGTTTTGAACTTATCCACATCGGCGACGCATACGGTCAATTGCGACTCGTCGCCACAGGCACGCCGGACTTCCTGCGCCAGATGCAAGTCGAAGGCCTTTCGACCATACAGCCCGGTTAAGGCATCAAGGTCATTGGCATGCCGCTCCTCGACCCGACGGAGGACATATTTCAATGACGTCTCCAAAACGGCGGCATTCGCCTCGTTCTTTATGATATAATCGTCGGCTCCCAATCGCACGGCTTTAGCGGCGATGCGTTCGTCCCCCTGACCCGTGAGCATGATGATTCCCCCTTGGAACCCATCTCTTCGGAGCCTTTGCAAAAAGACAATCCCCGATTCCTCGGGGAGTTTATAATCGAGTATCACCAGGTCGGTCTTCTCCTCCTTGATGATCGCCTCGGCCTCCGGTGCGGCATTGGCGATGCCCACATCAATGGACCAGCCCTTGACGTCATCCAGATAGCGCTTGATCGCCACCGCATCGGCCATAACATCGTCCACCAAAAGCGCGCGAATGCCCGCCGCCACCTCACCCCGCATCCGGCGCTTGCCAACCGGCAACTGCTTCGACACGGGTCCCTGTGCGGCGGTGCCCATACCGGATCGTCCAGGAAGCCGAGCGCTTTCACACCAAAACGTGACGAGCCCCTGCAGAACCTCCTGGTAGTCGTAAACACTCTCCGGTTTAACGACATACGCATTGGCCCCGCACTCATAGGCCTCGCGCACACGGCCTTCCTCAACCACCGAGCTGAGCACGATAATCGGAATCGTTCGCAACCTGGCGCTTTGGCGAGCTCGCCACAGGAACTCCACCCCCTGCATCCCGGGAAGTTTTAGGTCGAGGAGCAACAAATCCACCGGATTCCGGTCTCCAAGCTCGGATATGCGATGATTTTCAAGCCATTCCATCGCTTCCTCACCATTTGATATCCTTATTACTTTGAGCTCGCTATTGGCTCGCTCAAGAAGCCGCTCGACCGTATTCGCATCGGCCCGGCTGTCTTCGATATGCAAAATCTTAAGCTCTGGCACCGGCATCCTTTGCTTCCTTCGAACCCTTTTGCTTCGGCATTTGAAAACGGAAATGAGAGCCCTCTCCGACTTTAGACTCCACCCAGATCTCACCCCCGTGGCGCTCGACAATCTTTCGGCATAACGATAAGCCGATGCCCGAGCCCGGACAATCGACCTCACCATGCAACCGACTAAATGGCTTAAATATCTCTTCTACATACGCTTGACCGATCCCAATGCCATTATCTCGGACTCCAAAAATCACCGTACTGCCTCGGTCATTCTCACTAAACTCCAATCGCACCGGGTCTTGTGAATATTTCAGCGCATTACTGATAAGATTTTGATAAAGCGCGCCCAACAGCGAGAGGTCCGCGTCGATCTCATGCGAGACCTTGCCGCAAATCTCCACCTCCCGTCCCTCAAAACTTTCCCGAAGCTGTTCCACCGCCTCGTCAATCACGTCCTGAACACGGATCCGCCCCCACTCCAATTGCTGCTTGCCCGCACGGGAAAGATCCAAGAGTGCCTTGATCATGGCACTCATCCGGCTCGCCGAGGACCTGATGAAATACATATCTTCCTGCGCTTTCTCCGGCAGGTTCTCTCCTAGGTCGTGCTCTAAAAAGCTCGTATACGTGCGAACGTGGCGAAGTGGCTCCTCCAGATCATGTGACGCCGCATAGGCAAACTGCTCGAGCTCCTCGGTCCTCCTCTCAACCAAGGCCTCCAGTCGCTCGTTCGTACGCCTTAGCTCGTCTTCGGCACGCTCACGCTCACTCACCTCTCGACTTAACCGCTCATTACTCTCCCGCAACTGCGCCATGCTCGGAATCCGCATGAATGTCGGCATCAATACCCACAAAGCAACGGCTGTCCAAGCTGAAACGACCCCCGTGATCGCTTTGATCGCTCCTTCTGTATAGTAAAGGGGATTCCAGGTCGTAATTATACTGAATACATGCGTTACCCCGCAAAAAAATATAAAACTGGCGAACATGAAAAACAGCCGATCAAACGCGATATCCTGGCGTCTCCGAATGAAATGGATAAGAGCCCAAGGGATTGAAAAGTAAGCGATGGCAATCAGGAAATCCGAGCCGACCTGCAGCCACAAAAGATCGGGACGCCAAAAGTAACAGCCGCCATGCGGCATAAACGTTTGATTCAAATAATCCCAAAGCCCTTGCATCTTGCCGCCCTTTTCCTATCAAAAGCTATCAACAGCGATTTCTGGTTTGCTTTTCGCCCCTCAAATCTTCATGCCCTACATATCGACCAGGGACTGTCACAAGCATCAGGTATGCCGAGCAAGTTTGCGTCGGCGTGACTCTCCCACTCTCCTCAAGCAAAAATGGCGGATTGTCACCACCGCCGCAAGCCAATTGCAACTCGCAAATAATGCGCAAGCTCCATGCTCCAAAGCTTCAATCACTTTGCTGTTGACACCGCCTGCAGCAACCGTTCAATATAGCGCCCAATTACCGGTATGCAGGGACGACCTGTGCGAAATGGGAAAAAGTGAGGTGTCTCGAACCTCCCCTGGATAGGGGGCCGGCACCTCGACGAGGGGACCGGCAACGGTATCGGTGAGAACGGCAAATGGATAACCCTTGAAAAGACTTCCAATTATGAAACGAAAGAGCCCTGCGATTCTGTTAACGGTAGCCGGCCTTCTGGGAGCGATGGTGATGAGCGCGTCGGCACAGCTTAGCATTCGAGGAGTCGGATCGCTAACGAGAGGAGGCGATCGACAGGTCCACGTCTCATTCACCGCGCCAGTGGGAGAGAGCGGAGAGTCGTTGGCAAACTATTCATTGAATCAGGGCACAATCGTCAGTGCCTCGCGTCTGACCGGATTGCCCCCCAAGGATGGCTATCTCCCGTCGGATGTGGAGAACCCGACGCCGAACGGCCGCCCGGTCGACAATTCGGTGGTGGTGCTGACTGTCTCGGGCCTGACAACGGGTGAAGAATATGAGCTGACGATAAGCGGGGTCGAAAGTGCCGATGGCGAGAGCACGCTCGAGGAAGTCACCGAGACCTTCAAAGCGACGGCATGGGAAGCGCGCGAGATCGAAACATCGGCTAAGAAAGGGCATGCAATCGCTGTCGGCGACAATGGCTTCGACCTGATCAGCAGCGGCACATCCTTCTGGGAGGATTCGGTCGAGGCGACCTTTGTGTCCCAGCCGGTTTCCGGAGAATTCGATATGAAGGCGCGCGTGGCGTTTCAGGACATTTCGAGCCAATGGGCTCGAGGCGGGATCATGATGTGGGAGAGCTTCGAGCCCGAAAACAACGGAGCGCAGGTGAGTCGCTATGTTACCGCCCACGCCAACAAGGCTCGGGATTTTAATTCGGATGGCACTGTCGCCCCGGATGGAGGCAATAACGCCTTTGAATCGAACTGGCGCGCGGTGCGCGGGAAACCGGCCGAGTCTCAAAACGGGGGTGCCGGGGGAACCCCCGAATACCCCAATGCATGGGTGCGCCTGACACGCGATGGCGATAGCTTTCGAGCGTTCTTTAGCAGTGACGGTGAGGATTGGGAGCAGATCAACGGCGACCGGTCTTACAGTAAAATTCCTTCCCCGCTGCACATCGGACCGGTCTACTCCCCCGAAACGGCCAATATCGGTGACTTCGGCCAAGGAAAGAATTTCTTGATGCAAATTCGTGATGTCACCTTCACAACGGAGCCCTTCGAAGCGGTTTCGATTACGCAAGGTCCGGAAAGCAAAACCGTGGAAGAGAACCAGACGGCTGCGCTTTCGGTCGAGACCTCGGGCTCGCCTATCCGATTCAAGTGGTTTAAGGATGGGGAGGTCCTCGAAGGCGAAATGGACAACGCGCTCAGCTTCTCGCCCGTAACGATGGAGGACGCCGGGACCTACCAAGTCGAGGTGTTCAATCCGGAAGGAGAAGGAGAAACAAGCGAGGAAGTGACATTGGAAGTCACCCCGGACCAGACTCCGCCTTCGATCCGTTGGGTCGCAAGCATCGACGGGCAATCCATTATCGCCCAGTTCTCAGAGCCTTTGGACGCCTCCTCGGCAGAGACCGCGGATAATTACTCGGTCGAAGGAGTCACGATTACCGGGGCCGGCTTGGCTTCCGATAATCCAAGCCGCGTCGAGCTTGCCACCGACGGGCTGCCCACCGGCGAAATACTCTCTCTGGTGGTCAATAACGTCGACGACAGCGCCGGGGTCACCATCGAAGAGGATTCCTCAATGAGCTTCAAGGCGCAGGATCTCACGATTGCCGGAGAGACACCGAACTTTGTGAAGCTTCCGACCCGCCGCAAAACCCCGCTCGATTCCGGGATAGAACGCGGCTTCGATATGAAGATCGTTCAAAACACCGAGGGCGTCACAAGCGTCTCCGAAGCTGAAAGCCAGCTTGCCGGCGAGCTTACCGATGACGAAGGAAATCCCCTGGAAAACCTCGCCAGCCCCAGTGAATTCGTTGAGGACAATACGATCAACTACAGCCAAGGCGGCAGTAATGCCGGATTCCTGCCGGGCGACGTGATGTTTCCGAGCGTGGAGGACACCGGAACGGACAGTGTCGTCACGGACAAATTCTCCCTCGAGGCCAAGACATTCCTCCAGCTCGAGCAAGGGGTCTATTCGATGGGAATCACGAGTGATGACGGATTCCGATTGATGTCCGGCGACACAGTGATCTCTGAATTCGATGGGACCCGTGGCCCCGAGCAGAATTTCTTTGAGATTATCGCCCCGAAGGATGGGCTCTACCCGTTCCGCCTGGTCTATTTTGAAAACACCGGCGGCAACACGGTCGAGTGGTTCGTGCTCAACGACCCGAACCCGGCCAATCCTCAGACAACGTTGTCCGGAATCAATCAGACCGATTTCATCAAGGCTTACTCGGAGCGTGAAGCACCGGCGTTCGAGCCGGCAACGCTCTCGATTGAGCAAACCGGAGAGAACGAAATAACGATAAGCTGGGACACGACAGGCACGTTGCAGTCGGCCTCCTCCGTGACCGGGCCGTGGGAGAATGTCACAGACCAAACTCCCCATACAACGGCTCCCGAGGAGACCACCTTCTTCCGACTAAGGCAGTAACAAAAACAGCCCGACGTTAGCCCAAGGAAGCACCGGAAGCACAAACGGTGCTTCCCTCAGGGCCTGAAAAGAAGCGTGGACTTCTTTTAGACCAGCTTCTATCGCGGACATAATGAAATGGGCGTTTTTGACCTTCCTGTCTATGATTTCCTGCGGCTTTTTGCAGGCTGTCGATTGGCAGGAGCATGGAGAAGCCCGTTCACGCCCTATTTCGCCCGCCTCCCATCAAAAAAAGGTCGGCTTCACGCGCCTGGAACCGAGGTCGATCGGTATCGGCTTCACGAACCTGCTCCACGAGGCAACATCGATCACGAATCAAATCTACTTAAATGGCTCGGGCGTGGCAGCCGGGGATATCGAGGGAGACGGAAGGGTCGATCTCTATTTCTGTGGCTTGGATGGCCCAAACAAGCTTTTCAGGAATCTCGGAGATTGGGAATTTGAGGAGATAACCCGGAAGGCGCGTGTCACCTGCTCGGATTACGCAAGCACCGGCGCCGCCTTTGCCGATATCGATGGCGATAACGATTTGGACCTGTCTGTCTCGACCATTCATCATGGGCCTCGTCTTTACCTGAACAACGGTTCAGGCCGTTTTAAGGAGCACACCGCAGAATCCGGCCTTAGCGCCGGGCCGGGCAGCATGTCCATGGCATTCGCCGACGTCAATGGAGATGGGTATCTCGATTACTACGTGACCAATTACCGAGCTTCTACGCTGCGCGATATGCCCCAGACCCGGTTCCATGTGCAGATGGTCGACAACAAACCGAAAATTACGAAAGTCAACGGGAGGCCTGTCACAGCCGAGGATCTCGTGGGTCGCTTCACTCTAAACCAAGACGGCGAGATTGTGGAGCACGGACGGAAGGACGCGTTCTTTATCAACGACGGCGACGGCAGTTTTACCCGAGTGCCTTTTACAGGCGGATTCTTTGTCGACACAGACGGAAAGCGACTGAGTCATCCTCCCTATGACTGGGGATTGTCGGTCATGTTTCAAGATATTAACGATGACCTACGCCCCGATATCTATGTCTGTAACGATTTCAGCTCGCCGGATCGCGTCTGGATTAACACGGGCCACGGATTCAAGGCAATGCCGAAGCTCGCAGTTCGCCAGACGAGTCGCTTTTCTATGGGGGTCGACTTCTCCGATATTAACCGCGATGGTCGGAAAGATTTCTTCGTTGTCGACATGCTCAGCCGTCGGAATCCGCGTCGGCAAAGCCAATTCGTGCAGGTGGAGCCGGAATTAACCGAGATCGGTGAAATAAGAAACCGCCCTCAATACATCCGTAATTCGCTCTTTTTAAAGCGAGCCGACATGACGTATGCCGAAATCACCGCACTGAGCGGTGTGACAGCGACGGAATGGTCGTGGATAGCACTCTTCACAGACATCGACCTGGACGGCTACGAAGATCTTCTCGTTACCAATGGGCACGCCCGGGACGCACAAAATGCCGATGTGGCCTACAAAATCGAGCAAATCAAGCGACAAAAAACGCTCTCACCAAAAGAAGAGCAGAGACTGGTTGAGCGATTTCCCAGGCTTGAGGCAACCAATTTGGCTTATCGCAACCAAGGGGACTTGAGCTTTAAAGAGAAGAGCCGCAAATGGGGGTTCGCAAAAAAGGGGATTTCTCATGGAATGGCCTTGGCCGACTTGGATCGGGACGGCGATAATGATGTCGTGGTCAATAATCTGAATGAATCGCCCGGCATCTACCGAAACGAGTGCTCGGCACCGCGAATCGCGGTCCGGTTGGATGGCACTTCCCCAAACACACAGGGGATCGGCGCGCAGATTCAGGTATCAAGAGGGCCGGTTCCACAACATCAGGAAGTGATCGCGGGCGGTCGCTACCTCTCTTCAGATGGCCCAACGGAAGTGTTCGCCGCCGGATCGATCACCAATCGCCTTCGGATTAAAGTACGCTGGCGTAGCGGACACCGATCGGTCGTTTCAAATGCCGTGCCCAATCGGGTTTATGTCATTTCCAAAGACCAAGCGACCGACCAATCGACCCCATCCGAAGCCGGAGGCAGCAGTCAGTCTCAAATGACAAAGGCTTCCCAACGAAGTGGGACCGCTTACTTCAAGGACGTAAGCCCAAAGCTCGGCCATGCGCATCACGAAGACCGACTGAACGACTTTAAGAAACAGCCTTTGTTGCCGAAGCGACTCAGTCGTTCGGGCCCCGGTTTAAGTTGGTTTGATTGGAATAAGGATGGGTGGATGGACCTGATTATCGGAGCCGGAAAAGGGAGTCGCCCAGGCATCTTTCTAAATGACCAAGATGGCGGATTTGAGCATTACGAGGCCAACCCTGACATCCCGCTTGCCGCCGGCGATCACACCACATTGCTCGCCCTGGCCCAACAAGGCGAACCGCCAACATTGCTATCGGGGTCAATGACTCACGGGAGCCAACCGGTCACGGGACAACCGGTCAAACGCTACTCCGGTCAACAAGCCGCGGAGCAGAGCCTATTCGCCGGTTATCGCGGCAATTCCGGACCGCTCGCCATGACGGATTTGACCGGAGACGGAAATCTCGCGCTCTTCGTCGGCGGACAATCGCGAGCCGGCGAGTATCCCAGGCCGGATCCTTCCCTGCTTTTCATTGAGGACAACAACGACTGGCAGTTGGATGTTGAGAATACCCGGCGTTTCGCGAATTTGGGCCCTGTGAATGGGGCGGTCTTCAGCGACCTCAATCGTGACGGACTTCCGGATCTGATACTGGCTTGTGATTGGGGGCCCATTCGCATCTTTCACAATCGGCAAGGCGAGCTCCATGAAATGACGGCCGAACTGGGGCTTGATCGCTTCCGTGGATGGTGGAACGGCGTCGCATCCGGCGACTTCAATTCGGACGGTCGCCCGGACCTGGTGGTCTCGAATTGGGGACAAAATACAAAATACGAGCCATTCCGGGATCACCCATTGCGGCTCTATTATGGTGAGATCGGCGCGGGAGCCGGCCTGGAGCTGATCGAAGCCCACCATGCTCCGTTTCTCGGAAAGTGGGTGCCTGAGCGCCGCCTGGACGTCATGACGAATGCCATCCCTTCCTTGGGTGACCGTTACGGCAGCTTCGTGGAATATGGCCGCGACAGTGTGACCGAAATCTTTGGCGAACAGCTCGATCACATGAAACACCGTGAAGTAAACGTCCTCGAATCCATGGTGTTCTTGAACCGCGGTGATCGTTTCGAGTCAAAGCCGCTCCCGACCATCGCCCAAATGGCCCCCGCATTCGGCGTCGTTGCCGGCGATTATAACGGCGATGGACATGAGGATATCTTCCTGGCCCAAAATTTTTTCTCTTGGTCGAAGGCAACGCCTCGGACCGACGCGGGACGCGGCCTCTGGCTGCGTGGCAACGGGAACGGCGAGTTTAAGCCTATATCGGCCGAAGCCGCCGGTATTAAAATCCACGGCGAGCAACGGGGAGCAGCCTCGGCCGACTACAATCAAGATGGACGCCTCGATCTTGCAGTAGGCCAAAATGGTCGCCCAACCAAGCTGTTTCAGAATCAAAAAGCCGCCAAGGGACTGCGCGTCCGCTTTCATGGTCCGCCGATGAACCCCGAAGGAGTGGGCGCTCAAGCGCGAATCATTTACGAAAATGCTCGCAAAGGCCCTCTCAAAGAAGTTCAGGCCGGGTCGGGATATTGGTCCCAAAACAGCTCAACACTCGTTTTTGGCTTGAATGGAAAACCCGAGAGCCTACGAGTCCGATGGCCGGGGGCTAAGCTCAAGGAACACTCGATTTCACCGAACCAGCGAGCCGTCAGCATTTCATACCAACCATCCAATTGACAAAATGCGCATTATCGGTTTGTCCCAATTGCTACCTCGACACCGCGATTTTAAGATAAGGCCCCCACTCCCCCTAACCATGGCCGTTTCCGGTATTTTCTTCGGAGGCTTATGCCCCTCCCTGCTACCGGCGCTGACCTGGAAACACGAGGAGGCCTATCGCTACTCAAAGCTTGATGTCTCTACGACAAAAAGCCATGGCTTCAAGCGCCTGACCAGCAAGACGACGGGGATCACGTTTACGAATCGCCTCGGCGAAATCAAGGCCGCCAAAAACCAGATCCGCCTCAACGGGTCCGGTGTCACCCTCGGAGACTACAACGGCGATGACCGTTGCGATATCTACCTTTGTCGACTCGAAGGACCCAATACGCTCTACCGCAATTCAGGAAATTGGGAGTTTCAAAATGTGACTCGAAAAGCCGGCGTCGGCTTCGCCGGTCATTATTCCACCGGCGCGGTCTTTGCCGATGTCAATGGCGACGAAGCGCTCGATTTATTGGTCAACACCTTGGGCCAAGGGACTAGCCTGTTCATGAACAACGGCAAGGGAGAATTCAGCCCAAAACGTGACTCCGGCCTGAAAGATCGCTTTGCCGCAATGAGTATGGCGCTTGCAGATGTCGATTCGGATGGCGATCTCGACCTCTACGTGGCCAACTATCGGACATCCACGGTGCGAAGCACCGGACTGAAATACCTCGTTACGGACGATGGCCGAAAGAAGCTTCGTCCACAGGACCGAGATCGCTTTGAGATCACATCCGAAGGCTATCTGCGAGAGGTCGGTGAACCGGACTTTCTCTATCTCAATGACGGGAAAGGGCATTTCTCGGCAGTATCCTGGACAGCAGGACGGTTCCAAAGCGCCGACGGCAATCCGTTAAGCGAAACACCGACAGACTGGGGACTCTCAGCCTCATTTCGCGATTTGAACGGTGACCGGTTGCCGGACCTTTACGTCTGTAATGATTTCTGGAGTCCCGATCGGATCTGGATCAATCAAGGCAACGGTCGCTTCCAAGCGATCGAGCAAGCCGCCCTCCAACAAACATCGACATTTTCCATGGGCGTCGATTTCGCCGACATCAACCGAGATGGGCGTGAAGACTTCTTTGTGCTGGACATGTTGAGTCGCCGACACACCAAGCGAATGACTCAAGCATCCTTGATCGGACTGCAGCCCGAGCCGGTAGGTGTCGTTCATAGTCGACCTCAAGTAGAGCGAAACACGTTATTCTTGCAGCGGCGTGATGGGACCTATGCGGAAATCGCCCAACTGGCCGGCGTCGAAGCCTCCGGCTGGTCGTGGTGTCCCGTCTTTTTGGACGTCGATCTCGATGGACACGAGGATCTGTTGGTAACGACCGGGCACGGGTTCGACACCCAAGACAAGGACGCGCAGGCGCGTTTACAAAAAAAGGGGCCCTTCCCTCCGGACAAAGTCCACCGCAAGCTGTTGGAATACCCACCTCTCCGACTTCCCAATTACGCCTTCAAGAATCACGGAGACCTGACATTCTCCGAAGTAGGGACAAAATGGGGATTCGATCGAACCGGCATCTCCCATGGGATGGCCCTCGCGGACCTTGATAACGACGGCGATCAAGACATCGTGGCAAATTCACTTAACGCGGAGGCCGGTGTCTATCGAAACGAGGCTTCCCGGCCAAGACTGGCCGTGCAACTCACGGGAAAAGGGGCCAATTCGGAAGGCATCGGCGCGAGGATCCGCGTTAAGGGCGGACCATTACCACAGCAGCAAGCCATGATGAAAGGCGGGCGCTACTTGTCGAGCGATCAGGCAATGCGGACGTTTGCAGCCGGATCCGAGACCAATGACCTGACAATTCGAGTCGAGTGGGCGAACGGTCAAGAAACCCGAATCGATCACGCGAAGGCAAACCGCATCTACAAGATTGCCCAGTCAAGCCGCTCAGCCCAAAAAGCCAAGGCGGAGCGATCGCCGCAAGCAGGAAAAAAGCAGCCACCTCCACACGAAGCGGCACTCCCCTTCTTTGAAGACGTCAGCAGCTTGATCGATCACGAGCATGTTGAAACCCCTTACAACGACTTCTCGAGGCAGCCCGGCCTCTCTCGACGGCTTAGTCAATTGGGTCCCGGCATCGCTTGGACAGACTTGGATCGGGATGGTTGGGACGATTTGGTGATCGGAAGCGGACGAGGTGGCGGCATCGCCCTGTTCAAGAATGAAAAAGGGAAGGATTTCCACCGTATCCGCCGGAAGCCTTTAACACAAAAGCGACCGCACGACCACACAAGCGTGCTTTCCCAATCCTCGATTGATCACGACCCCAAGCAGACCCTGCTGGCCGGCACAACGAACTACGAGAAGCCACAGAAAGCATCGCCCCTGCTCGAGGAATACGACCTTGCTCATCATGCGATAAAGACCGACTTTTTTAAGAGCCCATCCAGTCCCGGCCCACTTGCGATGACGGATATCACAGGCGACGGAACGCTTGAGCTCTTTGTTGGCGAACGGTGCCTCCCAGGCGCCTATCCCTTGACTTCCTCCTCGTTTATCTTTTCCCGCACGCATAGCCGATGGCAACCAGACCGAAAAAGAACGGCGGCATTGAAGGACATCGGTCGCGTAAGCGGGGCAGCTTGGGGCGATATCGATGACGATGCCGTCCGGGAATTGATCCTTGCCTGCGATTGGGGTGCGGTCCGAATCTTCAAGCCAAGGAACGGACGACTTGCCGAGATGACCACGAATTGGGGATTGAAGCGATATCAAGGCTGGTGGAACGGCGTGGCCACAGGCGATTTCAATAATGATGGCCGGCTTGACTTGGTCGCCACGAATTGGGGCCGCAATACGCGGTATGAAAGCTATCGCCATCACCCAATCCGGCTCTATTACGGCCATTTCGACCACGACGGCCTGATCGAGCTTGTTGAAACCTACTGGGATAAGGATCTCCGAAAAATTGTCCCGTTCCGCCCCTTGGATAGTTTGGCAAAAGGCATCCCGCCGCTTCGGGGCCGTTTTAAATCACATCACGACTACGCGAATGCGGGTATCCGCTCGATCCTCGGTCCCGCCTACCCCGATACCAATATTCGTACTGCGAATTGGCTCGAAACGACCCTCTTTATCAATCGCGGCAGCCGATTCGAAGCCATGCCACTGCCGATCGAGGCCCAGTTTGCCCCCTGTTTCGAGCCCGTTGTCGCAGATTACAACGGAGACGGCAATGAGGATCTCTTTTTAAGTCAAAATTTCTTCGCGCTGCACCCTCAGGTCTCTCGAACCGATGCCGGACGTGGCCTATGGCTACAAGGAGACGGCACCGGCCACTTTGAAGCCGTTGCCGGCTCCAAAACCGGTATCCGGGTATATGGAGAGCAACGCGGCGCCGCTGTCAGCGATTACAACCGCGATGGCAGGGTAGATCTGGCTGTGACGCAAAATGGGACCGAAACCAAGTTGTTCCGGAACCGCAAGGCGGTCCCGGGACTCCGTCTCCGGTTGCGAGGCCCCAAAAGCAATCCCCGAGCGCTCGGAGCACAGATACGGCTTGTCTATGCCGACGGACGTGCCGGCCCCCTTCGGGAAATCCAGGCCGGGGCCGGTTACTGGTCCCAAGACAGCGCGATCCAAATCCTTGGTCAAGCGGGTAAGGTGACCAGTGTCCGGGTCCGCTGGCCAAACGGCCAAAACGAAGAGATCCCGCTCGACCCAAAGACGCTTTCCCAACGAGACGTCATCGAGCTTAGCCCGGACCGGTGACCGTTCCTATCAAGGAGGAGCTCGGTCTTTCACGTCCCCAAAAAATCACCTCCCCAACAACCCAAAAAAAACTGAAATTTTTTTTCATTTTTTTGAAAGATCCCCCCGTTGTTGGACGTATTCACTTATGAACAGCAGAACAGATCTTGCGTCGACATTGGTTTGATTGAGCTCAACGGTGCGAGGCCAACGAAGCTTTCAGACACAGAGAACCGGCAACGGATAACAAATGGGGGTTACGGAGTACAAATTTGCAACTTTGACGCCAAGGAAGAGTGTTGGGATGGGGGCCTCGCACAACATGAAGAGGAGGGATGTTTGGAGTTGTTGGGGGTGGGGCCTCCCTTTCATGGGGCTTGCAAGCCCTTGCCCTTTTTCGACTGACATAATCGCGGAGACTGGCTGATGACCTTGAATCATCCGTTTACCAAACGTGCTCGAAGTTGGCATCAGTCGACAACCGATACGTTCAGTCAAACGCAATTTCCTAAGCAATGGCAAAAGGAGGTGGCTTAGGAACCAAGGAGGGCCGGCTGTCAAAGCCGGGGTGCCTTGATTGGGAGCCTCGTCACTTCGCGAGGCTCCCAGTCGAGCGCGCTATTACTCGAGCGCGCTACTACGAATCTGAGTTACGCCTGACGTAGCACAGGCTGTTAGCCTGCCGTGTCGTAGACTGCCGAGTCTGCCGATTTCAAATTCTCCCCTCGAAAAGGAAAAGAACGGCCCGCAGCGGCGTCCGGACCCTACCATAACAAAGTCGGCAGGGTTGGCAGTCCGTTGCAACAGCTTCCATCCATCGCGGTAGATGGATGACCTTGCCATTCCGCCAATCTCCAGAACAGTCCCGGGTCGCTCGCAATTCGTCCCTCCCCGATCGGCAAAAGCGACTTAGCGAGCCTCACGGTTAATATCAAACTTCCTGTTGGCCGCTC
>JAHEOI010000246.1 GCA_018610125.1 Verrucomicrobiota bacterium | reverse complement strand
TGCCCGCATTGCCGAGGCGGCCCAGGCGTGGTGTGAGGTCGAGATGACAGCTCACAGCCATCCCAGCGGGACCGACCGCGTTGCCGAGGTGATCGGACGCTACGACTGTGACGGGGCGGTCAATATCCAAGGTGACGAGCCATTGCTCGATCCGGAAGTGATTGATCGAGTCGCCGGCGGCTTGGTCGATACCACAATGACGACCGCGGCCACGCCGATTTCCAGCGTGGAAGATTACAGAAGCCCCAATGTGGTCAAGGTGGTTGTCAACCGGCACGGGCGGGCTCTATATTTCTCGCGACGGACAATACCGTATCTACGAGATATCGAGGGCCGTCCGGAAGCCGAGCAAATGAGTGCGTTTCCCTTCTTGAAGCACTTGGGGATTTACGGATTTCGCCGCGATACGCTTCTGTGGTTCGTGGAACAGCCGGTTTCTCCTTTGGAGCACGCCGAAAAGCTGGAGCAGTTGCGAGCTTTGGATGCGGGCGTCGAGGTGGCGGTGTTGCAAGTGGACTATGCCGGCTGGGGGGTCGATGTGCCCGAAGATATCCCTCGAGTGGAAGAGATGCTTCAGGAATGAAATACCTATTTGTAACCGGAGGGGTGATTAGCTCTTTAGGCAAGGGGTTGACGGCAGCAGCCCTCGGGACATTGCTCGAAAGTCGCGGTCTTAAGGTAACCCTGCAAAAATTCGATCCCTACCTCAATGTCGATCCGGGCACAATGAGCCCATACCAGCATGGTGAGGTCTATGTCCTTAACGATGGGGCGGAAACCGATCTCGATCTGGGCCATTATGAGCGGTTTACCAACACCAGTCTATCCCGGTTCAACAACCTCACCAGTGGGCAGGTTTACCAAACCGTCCTCGACAAAGAGCGCCGTGGAGAATACCTCGGCAAAACGGTCCAGGTCATTCCCCACGTGACCAATGAAATCCATAATCGCATCTACGAAATCGGCGAGCAATCGAAGGCCGACGTCGTGATCACCGAAATCGGGGGAACCACCGGCGATATAGAAGGCCTTCCTTTCCTTGAGGCGATTCGCGAATTCGCCCTTGAGATCGGGCGACACAATGCGCTCTTCCTCCATGTGACCTTTGTGCCTTATATCAAGGCTGCCGGCGAGCTCAAGACCAAGCCGACCCAACAATCGGTAGCCAAGCTGCGCGAGATTGGCATCATGCCTCAGATTGTGGTCGCGCGCTCCGAGCACCATCTCAATAAGGAGATCCGCCAAAAGATCTCCCTCTTTTGCAACGTCCCTTACGAGGCCGTGATCGAGGAGAAGGATGTCGATCACTCGATTTACGAGCTGCCGCTGATGCTGCAGCGTGAGCGGCTTGATGAGCTTGTCTGTGACTACCTGGGCCTCGATGTCCCCACGGCCGATATGCGGCATTGGCAAGAGATCATTCGGAAGCTGATCGCGCCGCAGCACCGGCTCCGGATCGCCGTCGTCGGGAAATACATCGATCTCAACGACGCGTATAAGTCGGTCTATGAGGCGATTATCCATGCCGGTGTTGCCAATGATTGCGGGGTCGATATCGAGAAGGTCGACGCCGGCGATATCGAAAAGTATGGCCCTGAGAAGATGTTACGAGGCTTGGGTGGCATCCTTGTCCCGGGCGGATTCGGGGAGCGGGGGGTGGAGGGAAAGATCCAGGCCGCCCGTTACGCTCGGGAGCAGGGGGTCCCTTATCTGGGACTTTGCCTTGGGATGCAGATTGCCACCGTCGAGTTTGCCCGGAATGTGCTCGGGCTGAAAAAGGCCCATTCGACGGAGTTTGATCCGGATACGCCGGATCCGGTCATTGCCTTGCTTGACGAGCAGAAGGAAGTCACCCGGAAGGGAGGAACCATGCGGTTGGGGGCCCAATCGTGTGAATTGAAGGTCGGCTCGCGTGCGGCCCACCTTTATGGTGCCTTCATTGTCGAGGAGCGTCACCGCCACCGGTACGAGTTCAATAGTGAGTATCAAGAGCGATTTGAGGCGGCCGGCTTTGTCTTTAGCGGCATCTCCGCCGAGCAGAAGCTCGTCGAGCTCGTCGAGATCTCAGATCATCCCTTTTACCTCGCTTGTCAGTTTCACCCGGAATTCCAGAGCAAGCCGAGTGCGCCTCACCCGCTCTTTAAAAGTTTTATTGCAGCCGCCTTCACCTATGCGACACATTCCCATCAAGTCACTGCCAAGCGCGTCGACAGTGGCAGATAACAGAAACAACTTTGGGGAAAATGAAGCATGGCGGAATGGGTCGTTGACGTCTTTTTAGGGATTGTTGAAGGCATAACCGAGTTTCTCCCGATCTCCTCGACCGGCCATTTGTTGATGGTCGGACATCTCTTGGAAAAGGGAGATATCTTACAGGATCCCAAGAGCACCCTCTACAATGTCGTCATTCAAAGCGGTACTGTCCTGGCCGTGATTGCGGTGTTTGCGGAGCGGCTCAAGGAGCTGTTCCAACGGCGTCATGAACGGGAGGCCCAGGCGTATGTCGGGAAACTGCTGCTTGCCTTTGGGATCACCGGCATCGGCGGGCTTGCCTTGAAGGCATCCGGGTTCAATCTCCCGGAAGAGGCGGCGCCGGTGGTGATTACCTTTTTAATCGGGGGTCTCCTGATCTTGCTGGTTGAGCTTTGGTTAAGGGGCAAGCCTCTCGGCAGTGATGTCACTTGGACCATGGCTGTGGCGTTCGCTGTCGGGCAGTTGCTGGCCGCGGTCTTTCCCGGTCTGTCCCGCTCCGGAGCGACCATTCTGATGGGAATGGCCTTGGGGCTCAATCGGGAGCGGGCTACCGAGTTCTCCTTCTTATTGGGCATCCCGACCTTGGTGGCCGCGGGTGGGCTCGAGCTTTTCTCAACGCTTCAGGATAGCTCGGGACGCGCCATCGAATGGGATTCGCTCATCATAGGCTTTGTCGTTTCCGGAATCACCGCCTTCATCGCGGTCAAGTGGCTCCTCCACTATGTCCGGTCCCATACGTTCGAAGTGTTTGGCTGGTACCGTTTTGCGGTCGGTATTCCGATGGCGTGGATTCTCCTTTAAATTTGTTGCTGGTAGTAGCTTTGGGTGCCGAGGCAACCGACGGCTTCGCCGATCCGATTTAATGCGGCGACGTAAGCGGCTGTTCGCATATCGAGCTGCTTTTCTTGCATGACGGAAAAGAGGGCATCGAGCTCACGCTGGATGATCTCGGCCAACTTCGAATTCACCTCTTCTTGTTTCCAGTACCAGCCGGTGCGGTTCTGGGTCCATTCGAAGTAGCTGACCGTCACCCCTCCGGCATTGGCAAGGATGTCCGGAATAACCAGCTTTTTCTTTCGGCTGAGAATCGTGTCGGCCTTGCTTGTTATCGGCCCGTTGGCCATTTCGAGAATGACTTCGGCTTGGATATCGTTGGCATTCTCTCGGGTGATGACCCCGCCAAGGGCCGCAGGAATGAGCACATCCACGTCGGATCGAAGCAGCTCATCATTGGTCATGAAGTCGGCCTTGGTCAGATCACAGACCGAATCGGTGCAGTAGACTTCCTGTAAGGAGGTCCGCCGGTTTTTGGCTTCGATCAGCTCGGGGACATTCAAGCCATCTCTGTGATAGATACCACCCTTGGAATCGCTCACGGCGACCACACGGTAGCCATCGTGGTGCAGCAGGCGCGCAACATGCTGTCCCGCATTCCCAAAGCCTTGAATGGCAACCCGAATATCCCTTGGCTTCCAGCCCTGCTTGGCTTCCAGCTCTTTAAGGCAGTAGTAACCGCCGCGACCGGTCGCTTCGTGCCGCCCAAGGCTCCCTCCAATCGGAATCGGCTTGCCTGTGACGACCGACAACGTTCGTTTCCGGACCATCTTGGAATACTCATCCATCATCCAGCCCATGATCATGGAGTTGGTATAGACGTCCGGTGCCGGCACATCGGTTTCGGGTCCAATGAAATCGCCGAGTGTCCGGATGAATCCCCGGCTCAAGCGCTCCAGCTCCAGTGGAGAAAGCTCTTTCGGATTGACGATGATTCCCCCTTTGGCCCCGCCGAATGGCAAGTCCACGACAGCGCATTTGCAAGTCATCCAGAACGCCAGGGCCTTCACCTCTTCCAGATCGACCTCGGGGTGGTAGCGGATGCCCCCTTTGCCTGGACCACGAGAATCGTTGTGTCGGACACGGTAGCCTTTGAAGATCCGGAGCGAGCCATCATCCATGCGAGTTGGGATGTTGACTTCAGCGATGGATTGCGGATGCTTCAATCGCTGCAAGGCCTCTCCCGGAATCGACGTGTGCTCAGCGGCAAGATCCAATCGATTCAATGCGTCGAGGAATGGCTGGTCCGGGATTTGGCTAGATGAGGATGCCGTCATATCAAAATGAAACTCTTTCTGGGTGAGATTAGCGATTCAAACCTGCAACGTTTCGATCGTCTCTACCTCGTGGAGTGTCCAATGTTGGCTCGTCTTGCGCAATGTGACTTTGAGCTCCTGCACCACAGCGGTCTTTTCTCCGGCGATGTCGACCACGACCGTGAGAAAGGCTGTCGCCCTCCGGCCGTCGGCTTGGACCGTCACCTGAATATCGTAGAAGTGCAGGATCAGCTCGGATTCCATCATTTGAACAGCTCGGATCTGTTTTAAGATCTGGCGACGGCTCAATGAGCGGTGCACCCGCCTGCCGGAATCTCGAACCCGTATCTCGACCTTGGGGGCGAAATAGCCGGGAAGGCGCTCTCCTTTGGCGATTCGGGTGAGATTGCCCTCTTTCGGCTTGACGGAGACCAGTCGGGCCAATGTGGTCAAGCGATCTCGAATGATCGCTTCATCACTCCAAGACGAGAAGTACCACCGGGCCCCGGCTACAGCCAGGGCAACCAATACAGCAAACAGGATAAGTTGCTTCAAACGTCTCACACCGACCGGTTGTAGCATAGATCAGGCATCCTGTCTCGATTCTTTTGCCCGCCAAGGGCGCCAAGAACGCGAAGGAAAGAGGAGTTTCCGCCGACGTAGACGCAGGCCGCCCGGTCTGCTGATCCTCTACTCCCCGAATCGGTCGACCGCAGACTCGCCGGCCCGCGCCACAGTAGCCCCTTACCCGCGCCAGCTTGTGGAGTGCGCGTGACTTGTCACCGCTTTTTCTTTCCCCCTTCTCCGGTCAAGTCCTGACTCCAATCCGACACGTGTCTCCGAGGGAAGGTAAAGAACGCTGCGAATGACCTCCCCACTTCCCCTCTCCCTTTCACTCTCCCTTTCACTTTCCCTTTCACTTTCCAGACCCTCAGTCGCGGGAGATCTCTGTCTTCCCCCGAGTCACACGGATGACGGTGCCGAGGATTTCGCGACGGTTGACGCTGCCGAAGTAATGGTCGTCTCGGGGCATGGATCGATTATCGCCGATAACAAAATACTCATTTTGACCCAGGTTCCGAGGGGCAAAGTCCCATGAGGCTGGTTTAGAGACCAGATAAGGTTCCTCGAGTGGTGTTCCGTCCGTGTAAACGGTGCCATCTTTGATGGCGATCTTTTCGCCCGGCAGACCGACAACGCGTTTGACATAAATAATGCTGTCGCCGGTTGTCCGAATGCCGACGATATCGCCCCGCCCGGGCTTGGAATTGGTGTATGCCCAGCGGTTGACAAGAATCAGGGCGTCTTCGCCGAAGGTCGGGGACATGCTGACTTGGTGGACCCGCTTTGGGATGAGTGCGTAGTTAAAGACCAGCCATAAAACGAGGGCGATTAAGCCCGCGCGAATCAGAGTCCGGGTCGGGCTTTTTCCCAAGGCAATTCTTTGCCAGACCGGTGCGGCGGCATCATGGTTCGATGAGTCGTTTGCCATATCACCAATTACTCAAGGTAGAGGCTGAAAGATCGGGAAATGAGCTGCCGGAGTCAAGTTTTTGGGTCATCCGGCGCAAGCCAATGGAAAGCAGACCCTTCGCCTTCTCCCCTTCCCGAACGAGAAGAAGGAAGTCGACTACCACGCAACTGATCGACCTGATAGGGACGCCGTCCCCGAGGTCCAGGAGCGGACGGCAGCGGAGTGCCGTCCCTACCGCAACGGTCCTTTCCCCTCTCCTCCCCTCAACCACTCAGCTCTTCCACTCCCAAACTCCGATACTCCCATTCCCGCCCGCCATTCCCGCCCGTCCTCTTGGTTGCGAAAAGTGATTGACGCGAAGCGATGTCGGCCTTAATGTGCTGGTGGATGTTTTCGAAGACCGACCTGCTACGACTTTTGGGACTGGCGCTGCTCTTAGGAGCGAGCGTAGCAGGTGGGGTCTAAGATTGGAATAATAACGGTTTTGGTAACCCCACTGCTCGAAAGAAGCGGTGGGGTTTTTTGTTTTAAGGACCGTCATCGAGATGGGTGATCGCACGGCTGTGAACAAGTGAGCGTAATATGAAAAATAACCGAATTCTTTTTTTTGACACCACGCTCCGGGATGGCGAGCAATGTCCCGGGGCATCAATGAATCTGCGGGAGAAATTGGAGGTCGCCCGGCAGCTTGGTCGACTCAAGGTCGATGTCTTGGAGGCCGGCTACCCGGTTGCGAGCGAAGGGGACTTCGAGGCGGTCGAAAAAATCGCCAAAGAGGTCAAAGGTTCGACCATCACCGGCTTGGCTCGTTGTCTCGCCAAGGATATCGATGCGGCCGGTGAGGCTGTCAAACCGGCCGGCAAGCGCGGGCGCATCCATGTCTTTCTTGCCACCTCGAAAATCCATCGCGACTACAAGCTCAACAAGGCCCAGGATCAGATCCTAAGCTCGGCGGTTGAAGGCGTGAAGCGGGCCAAAGGTTACGTGGAGGATGTCGAGTTCTCCCCGGAAGATGGATCCCGCACGGAGCCCGAGTTTTTGATCGAAGTCTGCAAGGCGGTCATTGCCGCGGGGGCGACCACGGTCAATATCCCGGATACGGTTGGTTGGAGTGTGCCTGAAGAGTATGCCGGGCTCATCCGGCAGCTCTATGAGGCCGTGCCGGAGTTTCAGAGCGGCAAAGCAATCATCAGTGTCCATTGCCATGATGATTTGGGGCTTGCGGTGGCCAATTCATTGGCCGCGCTCCGTGCCGGGGCCCGGCAAGTGGAATGCACCATCAACGGGATCGGAGAGCGTGCCGGCAATGCGGCTTTGGAGGAAATCGCCCTGGCGCTCAAAACGCGGAGTGACATTTACAAAGGCTTGACCTCCGGCATTAACACCAAGGAGATCGTCAAGACCTCTCGCTTGGTCTCGCGGATGTCCGGGATGGTCGTTCAGCGAAACAAAGCGATCGTCGGTGAAAACGCATTCGCTCACTCAAGCGGCATCCATCAGGACGGTATCTTAAAGAAGCGAGAGACTTATGAGATTATCGATCCTGAGGAGATCGGATGGGGAGTCAGTGAGCTCCCGTTGACCAAGCACAGCGGGCGCGCGGCCGTTGTGGCACGGCTCCGCCATCTCGGCTTCAAGCTCACCGAAGGTGAGGTCAGCACGATTGTGGCTCGGTTCAAAGAGATCGGAGACAAAAAGAAGTTTGTTTACGATGATGATTTGGTCACTTTAGTCGAAGGCCACATTACAGGCGTCCCCGAGACTTGGTCATTCGATTACGTCAATGTCACCAGCGGCAACCAAACTGTTCCGACCGCGACGGTCCGCCTTAAGAAGAAAGCCGAGGAAAAAGGCAAGGAGACAGTCGTGCAGGATGCCGGGGTGGGGGATGGACCGGTCGACGCGGCGTTGAACGCGATCGATCGCTTGACAAACACGCCGGGCCAGTTGAAGGATTATTCGCTTCGGGCGGTGTCCCAGGGGAAAGACGCCTTGGGCGAAGTCACCTTGAAGGTTGATTTCGGAAGCGGAGAGCTGGTGGCCGGCAAAGGGGCGAACACGGACGTCATCGAGGCGAGTGCGCGAGCCTACTTGAATGCTGTCAATCGTTATCTTGAAACCTCCAAGGCGAAAGCCAAGCAGGGTGATGACGCTCCCCAGCATTCCCAGCCTTAGGGTCGGTTCGTCCCGGAAAAAATGAGCACCTCCGGTTTCGGGCATGCGCCGCGATTGCCATCTGTCGGAGTCGAGGCTTTAGCCTGATCCCGGGGCCAAGGCGGATGCTCCGATCGACAGAGGGGAGTCCAAATCGGAATTGCCAAGAAAAATCGAGGCTACCTTGACAGCCATTCAAATCTCCCTCTAAATTCAGGTTCCTTTTAGAGGGTGAGGTGGTCGAAGGTAAAGAGCGACGGCCCTTTCGTTTCAAGTTGCGGAGTCGGGGTGTGAATGAAGAGAGGAAGATCGGTGAGTACGAAGGGCTGCCTTGCCATGCCGATAATGTAGTATCGGGATTGTGACCTCTAGGCGATGTTTGGACAGTGGGTTTGGACAGTGGTCTAGGTGGAAGGTTTTGACGGGCTCGCCAACGAGCGGAGCAGAAAAAAGGGTCGATAAGAAATATGCCAAGTACCCGGGAGATACGCCGACGGATTCGGTCCGTAAAAAATACAGCCCAGATCACCAGGGCAATGCAGATGGTCGCGGCTTCCAAGATGCGCCGCGCCCAGGAGTCCGCGTTGAATAGTCGCCCTTATGCGAGCTCGATGAATCAGCTCCTTGCTGAAGTCGTGGCTAATGTCGGTGATTTCTGGCATCCGCTGATGGAGGACCGGGAGGTGAAAAAGCGCGCTTGCATTCTCGTTAGCAGTGACAAGGGGCTTTGCGGTCCGCTGAATACCAATTTGATGCGTGAGGCCGCTAAGTTTGACAAGGAAAGCACCGCGTTCATCACCGCCGGGCGAAAGGCCGCCCAGTTCGTCGCGCGCACCAAGCGGGAGCTTACGGCGGAATTCGACTACAAGGACGCGCCGCTCTTCAGTGAAGCCCGGGCGATCTCGAAGCAAGCCCAAAGCCTTTTCACGGAGGGGCACGTCGATCGAGTCGATGTGGTTTTCACCAATTTTATTTCAACATTGAGGCAGACCCCGGAGACTCGGCCCTTTCTACCTGTTACCGAAATCAAGCGGCTTGAGTCGGACGTCGAAGGGAAGGGAGGCGAAGCGGCACTGCCGCAGGGCGGCACTGAATTCCTCTTTGAGCCGGGACCGAACGAAGTCTTGGGTGCCCTCTTGCCGCATTATCTCAACTTCCAAATGTATCAAATCCTCCTCGAGGCGAAGGCCAGTGAGCACAGTGCTCGAATGGTGGCCATGAAGAATGCCACGGATAATGCCAATCAGTTGGTCAAAGACCTGACCCTGGAGTATAATAAGGTGCGCCAGGCAGCGATTACGACCGAGCTTTTGGAGATCACCAGCGCCCAATTGGCGCAAGGTTAACCGGACTGGTCCTTAACGAATGATTGCGGCACTTGCCGAAAAAGCCAATACACTACCTAATAGCGAGTCTTTTCTGAGAGTCGGATGTGGATATGAACGACGCGAATAAAGGAAAAATCACCCAAATCATCGGGCCGGTTGTTGACATCGTATTTCCCGATAAGATCCCTGCAATCTACAATGCCCTGACTGTCGAGCACAGCTTAAACGGGGAGAACAACCGTTTGACACTGGAGGTCCAACAGCACCTTGGGGATGAGTGGGTGCGAGCGGTGGCAATGTCCTCGACCGAAGGGCTCAAGCGCGGCTACGAGGTGGTGGATACCGGGGGCCCCATCAACATGCCGGTCGGTGAAGAGGTGATGGGCCGCGTCTTTAACGTGGTCGGGGAACCGGTCGATGAGAAGGGCCCGGTCGAGGCCAAGCAATTCAATCCAATCCATCGCAGGCCGCCCCAGTTGGTTGATCAGTCAACCACCCCCGAGCTCTTGACCACCGGGATCAAGGTTATCGATCTGATTTGTCCCTTTTTGAAAGGGGGCAAGGTCGGCGCATTCGGCGGTGCCGGAGTCGGTAAGACGGTCGTTATTATGGAGCTCATCAACAACATCGCCAAGCAACATGGCGGTTATTCCGTGTTTGCCGGTGTGGGTGAGCGCACGCGTGAAGGCAATGACCTTTATACCGAAATGTCCGAGGCCGGCGTCATCAACCAGGAGGATCTCAGCAAGTCGAAGGTCGCGCTGGTCTATGGGCAGATGAACGAGCCCCCCGGGGCGCGGCTTCGGGTTGCCCTTTCCGGGCTGGCGGTCACCGAGTACTTTCGGGACGAAAAGAATCAAGATGTCCTTTTATTCATCGACAATATCTTCCGATTCTCCCAGGCAGGGATGGAAGTCTCCGCTCTGTTGGGCCGAACGCCGAGCGCGGTCGGGTACCAGCCGACGCTCGCCGCCGAGATGGGCGACCTCCAAGAGCGAATCACGTCGACCAAAAAGGGCTCGATCACCTCGTTCCAAGCGGTCTATGTCCCCGCGGACGACCTGACAGACCCTGCGCCCGCAACGACATTCGCTCACGTGGACGCCACCATCGTTCTGGAGCGTTCAATTGCCGAGCTCGGCATTTATCCCGCGGTCGATCCGTTGGCCTCGAACTCGCGCGCTCTGACCCCGGAAATCGTCGGCAAAGAGCATTACGATGTGGCTCGCGGTGTCCAAAAGGTGCTGCAGCGCTATAAGGATCTTCAAGACATCATCGCGATTCTCGGGATGGATGAGCTGTCACCGGAGGACAAATTGACGGTCTATCGGGCGCGAAAAATCCAGCGCTTTTTGAGTCAACCGTTCTCGGTGGCGGAGGTCTTTACCAATAAGCCGGGCAAGCAGGTTGATGTAGCCGATACGGTGAAAGGCTTCAAGGAGATCCTTGAGGGCAAGCACGATGACGTCCTTGAGCAGAACTTCTATATGAAGGGCAAGATCGAGGAGATTCACGAAGAGTAATACGCTCACGCCATGCCGGATACCCTAAAGCTCGAGATTGTAACGCCGGAAGCCAGGACGTTTTCGGGAGATGTCAGCCATGTCAAGCTCCCGGCGGCCGAAGGGGAGATGATGGTCTACCCGATGCACGTGCCGCTGGCCACCCAGGTTGCTTCCGGCGAGGTGATCGTTCGCCAAGGTTACGAGGATGTCTTCCTTGCGATCGGCGAAGGGTTTGTGGAGATCACAGCCGATCGAGTGATGCTCCTTTCCGATATGGCAATCAAGGCCGAGAACATTGACGAGGCCAAGGCCGAGGAGGCCCGGCGCCGTGCCGAATCCCGCCTTCAAGAGCATTTGACGGATGAAGAGACGGCTACGGTGAATGCGGCATTGGCCCATTCGTTGACCCAAATTCAGGTTAAGCGACGGCGGCGTCACCAGATCGGTGCTGGCGCTGCTCCGGAAACGGAAGCTTAACGGCAAGCGCTCTCCCTGAAATGGCCTTTCACGAGCTCGATCCTTTTTCGATCACGGCCCGAGTAAGCTTGAAATTGTTTGGCGGTTAAATCGATGCGAATCCTCTCCGGAATCCAACCGTCCGGATCCCTCCATCTTGGAAACTATTTCGGGATGATGCGGCCGGTGATAGAGCTCCAGGAGGAAGGAGAGGCCTTTATCTTCATTGCCAATTACCATTCCATGACGTCGCTCTTCGATGCCGAGCAGCGGCGTCAGAATACCCTCGAAGTGGCCCTCGACTTCCTGGCGTGTGGGTTGGATCCCCAAAAAGCAATCTTCTTCCGCCAGTCGGATGTGCCGGAAGTTACCGAGCTGACCTGGATCCTCTCGTCGTTGACGCCAATGGGGTTGTTGGAGCGGTGTCACAGTTATAAAGACAAGTTGGCGCAAGGATTGGCCCCGAACCACGGACTCTTTGCTTACCCGGTGCTGATGGCCGCGGATATCTTGATCTACGATTCAAATGTTGTGCCGGTCGGGCGCGATCAGAAGCAGCATATCGAGGTCACTCGGGATTTGGCCACCAAGTTCAACGAGCAATATGGGGATACTTTGGTAATCCCGGAGCCCCAGATTCGTGACCAAGTTGCCGTGGTTCCGGGGATTGACGGGCAGAAGATGAGCAAGAGCTACGGCAATACGATTGATATCTTCGCCGACGAAAAAACCGTGCGCAAACGGATCATGAGCTTGGTCATGGATAGCCGCTCTCTCGATGAGCCCAAACCGGATGCCGATCAAAATCTTGCGATCCAGCTATTGAAACAGGTGGCACCCTCGGAAAAGGCGGCCGAGATCGAGGAAAGATTAAGAGCAGGTGGGTTTGGCTATGGCGAGCTGAAAAAGACCTTGTTCGAATATTGCTGGGATTACTTTGCGCCGGTTCGGGAAAAACGGGCCGAGCTCAAGGGCGACTTGGGCTATGTCCGTGAGGTTCTAAAGGATGGAGCGCTTCGCGCCCGGGCCGTTGCTCAAACCGTTCTGAAACGGGTCCGTACCGCTTGCGGCCTGGAATAGCCCCAAGGTGGCTTGACTTTTAATCATCGATTCTCTGAACGCTCTCGCTTGTGTCTGTTGGCCGAATCGGCATCTACCACTGCGATGGTAGGGCCCGCACTCCGCTGCGGGCCGCTCCCTACCCTTTTTGAGGCGAATTTAAAACCGGCAGACTCGGCAGTCTGCGATACGGCAGGCTACCCGCGCTCATACACCTTGCCCTCTGCTTTGGGGCTGGACGAAATTGCCAATGACTGGGGTAGGCGAAGCGCGCCACTACGGAGTGGAACGGTCTCTTAAAGACCGTTTTTTGTGCGTGTTGACTTCGGGGACATGATTTGTTAGGAATACAAAAGGAAGGGACGAAAGGTGGAACGAGAACGGTAGTGGATTGAGGGAAAGAAGGAGGAAGACATATGGCATGGTTGACACGACGTAAGAGCTCGCAACCGACTCAATGGGAACCGCTACGAGAGTTGCAACAGATGCGGGATCGAATCGATCAGCTCTTCTCGGATTTCCCAAGCGTGCTCGATCGGGGTGAGCTGATGACATTGAGTGAGTGGGAGCCCTCGGTCGACGTTACGGAAGACGATAACGAATACACGATCACCGCGGAGCTCCCGGAGGTCAAAAAAGACGACGTCAAGGTGCACGTTGAAAACGGCGTGCTTTCGCTCTCTGGAGAACGGAAGTCCGAGAAAGAGGAAAAGAAGAAGAAGTATCATCGTGTGGAACGGGCGTACGGCAATTTCGTTCGGAACTTCACGTTGCCGGAGAATACCAACCCCGATAAGATTAGCGCCGAGTTCAATGAGGGGGTGTTGAAGGTCCACGTTCCAAAAGAACAGACCGAAAGCTCCAAGAAGAAAGAGATCCCGCTAAAGTAAACGCTGTTTTTTCCGTTGGTTGAGCCTTTAGGTTGAT
>JAHEOI010000245.1 GCA_018610125.1 Verrucomicrobiota bacterium | reverse complement strand
CCCACGTCCGATCACTGGCACGCGCCGGTCACTGGACGGCGCCGGCCGAAGTGTAGCGGCACCCTCTTGTCGGCCTTTCGGCGCACTTTTGAATTCAAACAGACATCGCCGTCCGAATCGGCGATGACCAACTCCGGCCAAGCGTCGCCGGTCGCCTTCCAGCTATGGCAAAACGAAGTTCTTCTCGATTGAGGATTTTCGTGGGTCTTAGATGGTGTTAAATTGTTCGAATGGACCGTTCAGCAGGGGCTGCTTACTGGAAAATCTCCGATCAAAGGACAGTCAGCAATGTTGCAGTATTCGAAGCACGCTACGTCGCGTATTGACCGAATCTTTGTGCTTTTTGCAGTGATGATCGGTTCCACCGGCATGGGGGCTCAGGCCCACCCGGCGGAACAATCGCAGCGGTCCAATATCATCTTTATCGCTGGAGCCGTAGCACCGGTCGATTCGCCGCCAAGCGTAGTACCGTATCACTAGCACGGCAGCCCTAGGTGGGCGGTTGGCCGAAACAAGAGTAGGACTACAGACATATGGAAAGCGCGCGAAGCTCCGAAAGTGGACGACGGCCCATTTCGAGTCGAAAGTGGCCTATCTTTCAAACGGTCAGCCGAAAATTGGCAACTTCGGGCGTCTCTCCCAATGTGATCTCTGTCACCGGTCTCGTAATGGCCGTGTTGGCGGGAGTCTGCCTTGCCGTGACCGGGTGTGTCGAGAGCCCGCTCACGGATCGCTTCCTATGGCTTTCCGCCGGCCTCCTTGTACAGCTCCGTTTGCTTGCCAATTTGTTGGATGGGATGGTCGCGGTCGAATCCGGAAAGACGTCACCCTTGGGCCAGCTCTATAACGAGGTGACAGATCGCTTCGCGGATCTGGCCGTGCTGATCGGACTTGGGCATGCTCAAGGAGGGGAGCCATTATCGGGGTATTTGGCCGGCTGTTTGGCTATCCTCGGGGCCTACGTTCGCACCGAAGCCCGTCTTGCAGGAGCGCCTCAGGACTATGCTGGCCCCATGGCCAAGCAGCATCGAATGTTTGTCGTAACGGTGGTCGCCGTCTCTTTGGGCGTGATGCCGACAAACCTTTCACTGCATTGCCCTTGGATGGGATATCCCATCGGGGTCGTGAGAATCGGTCTGGCGGTTATCATTGCCGGGACTTTCATCATGATTGTCCGACGCCTGGTGCATGCTAAATACTATTTGGAACAACACGTCTAATGACTGAGGTGACATCACAACGACTCTTCGGCGTCTCCGACGCATTCGATCAGCCGGTTGTGGCGGGCCTGACGATAGCCATTGCAGCCATTCTGCTGGTGACGCCGGCGCTGGCCTTTCTCTTACTTAAAGCAAAGGCCCTTCGTGGATCCGTCTACCGTGAGGTCATTTCCAAATGGAAAACTTGGGCTGCGCTGACCCCTCTATTGATTGGACCAATAATACTCGGAGCATTCTGGACCGTTCTTCTCTTACTGGGGCTCAGCCTTTGGTGCTACCGGGAATACTCGCGTGCTACCGGCCTCTTCCGCTCGCGTGGCATCCATGTTTCCGTTGTCGTCGGGATCGCTTTGGTCCATTTCGCAGTTTTGGACCACTGGTATGATTTTTTTGTCGCGTTGATGCCAATCATGAGCATTGTGATTGTGGTCGTGGGATTGTTTCCCGATGAGCCGAAAGGGTTTATTCAACGTGTGGCGTTGGGGATTTTCGGCTTCATGTTGATTGGAATCGGACTCGGACACTTGGCATACCTTGCGAACGACAGCGCCTATCGATCCATAATCCTAATGATTCTGGTCAGCGTCGAAATGAACGACGTCTTCGGGTATGTCGCAGGGAAGCTCTTTGGTCGTCGAAAGCTGGCCCCCAAAACCAGCCCGGGAAAGACCGCCGAGGGTACGATCGGAGCATTGGTCCTGACAACGATTATGGTTGCCGTTCTCGGTCATTGGGTGTTCGAGGGAACAAAGCTCGATTACCCCCAGACTCTGATCACTCTTGGACTCTTGGTCAGTGTGACAGGCCAACTTGGAGACCTCACGCTCTCGTCAATCAAACGTGATGTTGGAATCAAGGACATGAGTGCGACGCTTTCCGCACATGGGGGTCTGCTGGACCGGTTTGACAGTCTTCTTCTCGTTGCTCCGACGGTCTTTCATTACGTCGGATATTTTCTCGGTATCGGGCTCGATCAGCCGGCCCGGATCTTGTCCGGCAGCGTCTAACCCGAATTTCTATGGAGCGTTTTTGAATGGCATTGAACGATTGGCGCTATAAACCCGCAACTGACATCGATCTCTCTCCGTCTCAGAGGTGGAAAAGCGTTCGTCGAGAGAATGGGCTATTCGAGGAAATGACGCAAGGGCTTTGGTGGGCTCTGGTGAAGGCCTATCTTAAATGCGTCCATTCATTAACGGTTTACGGAAGCAAGCAAATTCCCCGCGTTCCGCCTTTTGTATTCGTGGCAAACCATGAAAGCCATTTGGATGCCCTTGTGCTAACTTCAATCGTGCCGCACGAGGTAAGGCGACGCGTATTGCCGGTAGCAGCAGGTGATACGTTTTTTGTGTCACCGTTGGTTGCTGCCTTTGCGGCGGCTTGCCTCAACGCACTGCCACTGTGGCGTCGCAACACAGGTTATCATGCTATGCTGGAGCTCAGGCATCGCCTGATTTCGGAACCCTGCTCGTACATCCTCTTTCCGGAAGGCAGACGCAGCCGCAACGGTCTCATGATGCCATTCAAGCCAGGAGTTGGAATGTTGGTTGCAGGCACCGATGTTAACGTCGTCCCTTGCTTCCTCGAAGGAACGTTCGAAGCCTTGGGGCCGCAATCCCGATGGCCCCGCCCTCACCCTATTCATGTGCGGATTGGGGAACCCCTTCGCTTTCAGCAGACCCCGAACGACCGTGAAGGATGGACCCATATCGCTCGAGAGCTGGAAAATCGTATCAAACATCTCACCGTTCTTGAATGAGAAGGCCATGACCTCAGCAAACGAACCGCCGTTCTCCGAACACACGATGACCCTGCCCGACGGCACGGCGTTGTTTTATCGCGCTTGGGAGCCAGAAGAACCGGCCGAGAGGGCGCTGGTTTTGTTTCATCGCGGCCATGAGCACTCGGGACGCTTTCGCGATGTCGTGGCGAAGCTCGATCTGCGTCGCACGGCGATTTATGCCTGGGATGCGCGCGGACATGGTCAGTCACCGGGACCGCGTGGCTATGCGCCAAGTTTTGCGACCACGGCCCATGAT
>JAHEOI010000244.1 GCA_018610125.1 Verrucomicrobiota bacterium | reverse complement strand
GCCCCGGGAGTCGCCCAAGGTGAAATCGTTTACCTCGACCGTTTCGGCAACGGGATCACGAATATCCCTGCCGACTGGCTCCCGGCCGTCGAAACCGAGCGCGTCTTCCTGACCGTGGCCGAGCAAAAGACCGCCGGCTTGAGGTCGTTTTACACCGCCATTCCAAAACACGAGATGGCCGGCATCGTCGGCTCAAGTGGCTACCTCGAGGTTGCCATGAATCAGGAATCCGCCGAGCAACGCTTCGGACTTCAGATCGGCCAACGGGTTACGCTTCACTTTTCCCGACGCCATGCCGCACAATAGCAACCGTACGCTGTTAATACCGTCGACAGCGGCGCTTGACCTGTGTTTTATGGGTTAAATGGGAAACAACTGATTTATGGGAGAGACAAATACGCTAATCGAGCAGCGCAAGCGAAAACTGGAATCCCTGCGCGAGAAAGGGATCGATCCGTATTCGAACCGATTTGCCCCGACGGAAGGGTGCGCCGAGGCAACGCAGAACTACGCCGAAGGCAGGGAAGTTGCCCTTGCGGGCCGTATCACGGCGCATCGCGATATGGGCAAAACCCAATTTATCGACATCCGCGACCAGACCGGACGCATCCAGATCTATGTCAAAAAGGATTTAATCGGCGCCGAAGCCTTCGAGACCTTCAAGCTCCTCGATATGGGCGATTTCATCGGCGTCAACGGCACGCTCTTCACCACAAAGACAGGCGAGATCTCGGTCAAGCTTGCCGAATTTGTCGTGCTGACGAAAGCCCTCCGGCCACCGCCGGAGAAATGGCACGGCTTGGTCGACCCTGAGACTCGGCACCGCCAACGCTACCTCGACCTGATGTCGAGTCAGGAGGTCCGAGATGTCTTCCTCAACCGGAGCGCCATCATTCGCGAGATCCGCAACTTCCTCCATGAGCGGAATTATATCGAGGTCGAGACCCCGATGATGCAACGTATCCCGGGCGGAGCGGCCGCCCAACCGTTCGTCACGTATCACAACGCCCTCGGAGCCAACTTTTACCTTCGCATTGCATTGGAGCTCTACTTGAAACGGCTCTTGGTCGGCGGCATCGAGCGCGTCTTCGAGATCGGGCGCAATTTTCGCAACGAGGGCCTCTCGAGGAATCATAACCCGGAGTTCACAATGCTCGAGGCCTATGAGGCTTACGGTGATTTCCATAGCATGATGGAGCTGCTCCAATCGATGCTCTGTCACGTCGCTCAAAAGGTGCTCGGGACCTTGAAAATCGAGCACACCAATGAAGAGGGCGAGGTGATCCGCACGATTGACCTAACCCCGGACTGGAAGCAGGTCCGCTATAAAGACCTGGTCCGGGAATATGTCGGCAACGACTGGTTTGAGCTGACGCCCGGCGACCGGCAAGAGCGTGCGAAATCAATGGGCGCCGACGTTCGACCCGACTTCGAAGATTTCGAAGTCACCAACGCCGTTTTTGAAAAGCGGATCGAGCCGAATCTCATCCAACCGACGTTTGTGACGCATCTCCCGAAAGAGCTCATCCCGCTCGCCAAAACCTCCCGCGACGATCCTGCCACAGTCGAGGTCTTTGAGTGCTGTATCAACGGCCAAGAGATCGCCCCCGCGTACTCGGAACAGAACAATCCAATCGAGCAACGGGAAAGCCTGGAACATCAGGCCGGCGGCGAGCAGCAGAAACTGGACGAAGACTTTTTGGTCGGTCTCGAGCATGGCATGCCCCCGGCCGGCGGCATCGGAATCGGAATCGATCGCCTCTGCATGCTCCTCCTCGGTCAGGATAGCATCCGCGATGTTATCCTCTTTCCCCAATTAAGACCGAAAGGGTGACCGTGACACGCTTGCCCACGAACGATGCAAGCTAACGCAACGACAGCGGGAAGAGTTCCCCGTGGAAGATCCTTCTCTATTCCAATCCGAGTCGTCTAAACCGTTCGCGGACATGACGGAAATGGAAGTCAAGCTGGCAGATTTCGTCGAGCTCTTCCTTGGAGATCACCTCACTCACTTCCGAATCCTGGAGAAGCTGCGTTTTGAAGTCTGCTCCCTCGCTCCCGGCGTGCTTGGCTTCCCATGTTTTCATGGCATTCCTTTGGACGATTTCATAAGCCCGCTCCCGAGTCAGTCCTTTTTCGACCAGCCTCAGCAGGACGGTTTGCGAATGCCAAAGTCCCAAAGAAAGCTCGAGATTTCGCTTCATGTTTTCCGGATAGACCAAAAGCCCTTCCACAAGCTTGGTCAGAGTCACCAGCATGTAGTCCAATAAGGTGAATGAATCCGGAAAGACAACCCGCTCTACCGAACTGTGACTGATATCCCTTTCATGCCAGAGCGGCACATCCTCGAGTCCCGATACGGCATGCCCACGAATAACTCGCGCCAAGCCGCTAAGCCGCTCGCTGGTAATCGGGTTCCGCTTATGCGGCATGGCGCTCGAACCTTTCTGTCCCTTGCCGAAATATTCCTCGACCTCCAGGACCTCGGTCCGTTGAAGATGACGAAACTCCGTCGCCCACCGCTCGACACTGGCGGCCACCAACGCCAGCGTCGACAGGCATTCGGCGTGCAAGTCCCGCTGCACTACCTGCGTCGCGATCGAAGCCGGCTTGAGCCCCAGTCGACAACAGACCTCCTCCTCGACCTCCGGGGGAATGTGCGCATTCGTCCCGACCGCTCCGGAAAGCTTGCCAACGGCAATCGCTTCCCGAGCCGACGCCAACCGTTTCCGAGCACGCCCGAATTCGTCGTACATGAGCGCCATCTTAAGCCCGAATGTGGTCGGCTCGGCATGGATCCCATGGCTCCGCCCGATCATCGGAGTGAATTGGTAAGTCCGGGCTTTGGTGGCGATGACCGCCAACAGCGAATCGACATCCTTCAGCAAGAGGTCGACAGATTCAACCAATTGCAACGCCAATCCGGTATCCACGATATCGCTGCTGGTCAGGCCGAAATGGAGCCAGCGGTTGGCGGGGGGACCGATATTCTCGCTTACATTGGTCGTGAAGGCGACAACATCATGATTGAGTGTGCGCTCGAGCTCTTGGCAACGCTCCAGCGAAAAGCTTGCATTGGCCCGCAACTGCTCAAAATCTTGGCCCGGGATCGCCCCGTGGTCGCGTAAAACCTCGCTGGCAAGGAGCTCGATCCGCAGCCAAGTGCTCAGCTTCCGTTCATCCGTCCAAATGTCGCGCATCTCCGGGCGCGTGTACCTCGAAATCATGGAGGGCTAAATAAACAGATCGGGAGTGGAAACAAAAGGCGAAAATCGAGCGTGTGAACCGGCGCTGCCTGGACGGCCCTTGCGCGGGGTGAATGAGAAATTCCTTTTTTCTCCTCCGCGAGGCGGAACCTCAGCGAGGGGTAGACAGTGAGTCCTCAATGCAAACCGACGGATCGAATCCCCACGCCCTTGACCCGGTGCGCCTTGGCCCGCTGCGATTAATGTGTGCGAAAGTTCCTGCACGGATAAGCAAAGTAGAAGCGGCTGCCAGCCGCTTAATTCGCTCCTCTTTATTGTGCAGGAATTTTTGCAAAGAATACGACACAACGGCTCGTTATCGCTTACTCATTCTCGATCGGGCCGCATCGAGAATCCGGCGCTCGCGCTCGGTCAGGCTGTGAATGCCATGAGCGGAAATCTTCTCCAATATCGGGTCGACTTCCTTCCGCATGAACTCCGCCGGTGGCAAATCCGAGTCCGATTGACTAACCTCCGATTTGGGTTGGCGCCAAAAATAGTGCCGCGGCTTCTTGGCCCGAACCGGGCGACTTCTTCTCATGGTTCGCTTAGCCCCACCCTCGAATGAGGGGACCATACCCCGGGTCAAGACCGAGAGCCCAAGCCAATGCGTGTAGCCGATTCCACCTATCAGGCCTCCCAGATGCGCCGCATGGGCAATCCCTCCTCGTCCAGGCGTCGCGCTGACAATACCCAGCACCGAAAGGATCAACGCCCCCAAAATCAACCATTTCGCCCGGATATTGATCGGCAAGACGAACATAAGAAGGAAGGTCAACGGCTGTTCAGGCGCCATGGCCGCAAACGCAGCCACCAACCCGTAAACTCCGGCCGATGCGCCGACAACATACACTCCAAAGGTGTCGGGCCACATGATCCCAAAAATCACCTGCAAAAGCCCCCCCAAGGCACCACTCAGAAAGTACAGCTTGAGAAAGGTCGGTCCGCCCAAGGCATTCTCCACATGCCGCCCCACGAAATAGAGGACAACACAGTTGATGAGCAGATGAAAGACATCTCCATGCAGAAATTGATACGTTAGCAACTGCCAAAAAAAGCCGTTAAGGATCCCCTCGGTGCTCAAATAGAGATATTGCTGAAGGAAAAAGGCTCCCCCTTGCGTGCTCCGCAACAACGACTGCACAAAGAATACGCCGGCGTTAATGATCAGAAGCCATACAGTGAGAGACAACTGCCTCTCGGGTAAGCTGGGCTGCTGCCGCATGTATGATCGATCATCAAGCATCTCCGATTCAGTCTACCCGCCTAAGCCCTCATGTTCAACGTCGTTTTTTTCTCCCCGCCGATCCCCTTGCCCCGCTCGCAGATTGCCGAAGCTGCCTCCCCGTTACCGCCGTTGCGGTAGGGACCGCACTCCGCTGCGGTCCGCACGTGAACGCCGAAGATGGCGTCCCTATCAGGCTGAGCATTCCAGCCCCGTCGAAAATGAGCATGCTGGACAGCGCGACGCAACGCAGCCCGGTCTACCCTTCTAATCCACGTCATCAAGGCGGGCAAGCTCGTTTTGGATCAGTTTCACAAGAGGGGCCAACGTCTCCGCATCGAACCGAAATCGGCATCCGGCCGTCTCGAAAAGCTCCGGCAATGGGCGGGATCCCCCGAGCTCCAAGGCCTTCTTGTAATCGGTCAAAGCCGCTTTAGGATCCTTTTTCCAGTTGTTCCAAATCTGCAGCGCCCCGATTTGCGCGATCCCATATTCGATGTAGTAGAATGGCTCGAGAAAGAGATGAAGCTGACGATGCCATAGCTGCCGCCGATAACCTTCGTACCCGGTCCAGTCGACGATACCGCCAAATCGCTGCACAATTTCCACCCATGCCTCTTCTCGTTCTTCCTGCCCATGATCGGGATGCGTGTAGAGCCAATGCTGAAAGGCATCAATCGTCGCGATCCATGGGAGAACCTTCAACACCCCCTTCAGATGGTCTCGGCGTGCCCGTTGCGCATCGAGCGGCGACATAAAAACATCGAGGTACTCGTTGCCGATAAGCTCCATGGTCATCGAGGCGACCTCACAAAACTCGATCGGTGCCTCGCGATAAGGCAGAAAGTCTTCATCCCGGGTCCCGAGCGTATGAAAGGCGTGGCCAGACTCGTGCAACAACGTTTCGACATCACGCTGCATCCCAACCGCATTCATGAAGATAAATGGCAACCGAGCTTCGGAAAGCGCTGTCTGATAGCCTCCCGGCGCTTTGCCCTTTCGATTGGCGAGATCCAAAAGCCCCAACTCCTGCAGCTTTCGAAACCGATTGCCCAGTTCCGGGTCGACCTTCAAGAAAACCTCTCGGGCGCCCTCGACCAGCTCGTCAACGATGCTAAAAGGCTTCAGCGGCGGACGCCCCATGGGATCGACCGCAAGGTCCCAAGGCCGCAATCGTGAAAGCTCAAGCTTATGAAGGCGATCTTGCTGCAGTGACCGAACCGCCGGCATTACCTCCACCTCGACCGCGCGATGAAACGCCTCACAATCTTCGGGGGTGTAATCAAATCTTCGGTGCGCCCGAAAGGCATAATCGCGATAATCCGAAAATCCAGCATTGGAAGCAATCGTTTTGCGCAGGTTGAAGAGCTGATCGAAGATATCGTCAAACGAGGACTTTTCCCGCCAACGCCGGTCCGCAACCAATTCCCAGACCTCTTGTCGAAGACCGCGGTCCGGCTCCTCCAAGTAGGGCGCCATCTGCGTAAGCGTCTTTTCCTCACCGCGAAATTCAACGGTCAGCCCACCGCTAAGCTTTTGATACCGTTGCCCGAGCTTGTTCTCCTCGGTTTCCAGAGGGACATTGGCCTCCCGATACAGCTCCACTTCGACACGGGTGTCTCGATCAAACACGTGATATCGATCGGAGCTCAACTGCTCCCGGACCGGATGCCTTAAATATCCCTCGGCAAGACGAAAATGCCGTGGCTTAATCTTTGGCTCCACGTTTTCCACAAAATCCAAGTAGGCTTGCTCGGCCTCCGTATCATCGGTATCACAAGTCATCGCGATATACCGCCGGGCTCCCTCCTCCTCAAGGGCAGCTTGCAGTTCCCCAAGCTCGATAAGCCAGGCTTCCAGCTCTTGGGATGAGGCCACCTCCCGGAGCCGCGCTTCCAATTTATCAAACAGCGGACGGACCGCTTCCCAATCACCGAGATTGATCCCCTCCGGGACAAAACGGCGCGCGACATAAGGTGACAACTGACCAAACGGTAACTGCGGCATATCGCCATCACCATACTGGCAAAGCCCACCAGTGAAAACCCTCGCGGGCGCATTCCCTGATAGAGACCTCGGGGACGAGGTTCCTATCCGTTGTATTGGCTCTCGCGCCTGCATACTGATTAATGTTAATACCTTGCCGGCGACTATGGCATACACCAGCCTCAGAAACGCCGTCGACGATCTCGAACGGCATGGGCAGCTTAAGCGGATTTCCCGGGAAGTCGACCCTTACCTGGAAATGGCCGAGATCCACCGCCGCGTCTATCAGAACCAAGGACCGGCCCTCTTTTTCGAAAAGGTGAAAGGAAGTCCTTTTCCGGCGGTATCGAACCTCTTCGGCACACTGGATCGCGCCGAGCTCCTTCTCCGAAGCTCCTTCGAGGCCGCCAAAAAAGTGGTTCAGCTCAAAGCGGATCCCGGCCAATTCTGGCGGGCG
>JAHEOI010000243.1 GCA_018610125.1 Verrucomicrobiota bacterium | reverse complement strand
GGAGTTGTTGACGTTCCGAAAAGTCGGCGAATTTCAAGAGCTTCAGATAACGCGCGCGTTTTGCGGTTGGTTGGCTTGGGTCGGAGGCGATTCGCTTGGCTTGGGCAAGCTGCTCCCGACTCTGGGCGGGGAGGTCGATGCCGACCGCATTGGCGAAGCGCCAGACCGTTGCGAGCCGGATAGGGTCGGCACTTTGGGCAAGCGGCTTGATCAGTTCCGCGATGCGATCGCGATGCTTGTCGGCGAGGCTGCCGCCTGCGCTTTGATCGATTCCTTGAGCAAGGCCTTGAATGAACGAGGTTTCAACGCTTTCGGGTAAGGCCGACGCCTCACGCAAGGCCTTGACTGCCTTGGCCATTTCCGGTCCGGCTTGGCGGCTTCCGACAATTTTGACCAATGCCTGTAGGAAGTCGGCACTTCCAGGCTGATTGACCAAATTCGGCGCGCTTGAATCAGAGCTGCTTTCGTGTTGCAGAAACGCTTTGAGCATTGGCAATGGGCGTTCGCCGAGCCCGGTTAATACGGCGAGGCGAGTCCATCGGGAGCTTAATCCATGGCGGAGCACCGAAAGAAGCGCCTGTTGGACTTGCGGGGCACGCTCGGAGAGCTCCGGTCGATTCAATTTCCCAAGGGAGAGCGCGGCTTGAAAGCGCACCCGGGGATGCGAATCGTTTGCCAAATCGAGCGTTTTTCGGTATACCGCCGCCGCTTCATCGAGCTTCCGCTCGGCCAGGATCAAGGCGTTTTCCCTCACTCCCGGATGAGGATCCCCCAAGGCGGCCAGCAGAATCGGTTGCCGAAGGCTCCCGACGAGACCTTCCTTGCTCTTGGCGTCGATCCCTTCCAAGGTCCGGAGGGCGTGGACTCGGCCATGCGGGTTGTTGGAGCTCAGGACCAAGCGTTCGAGAAGGGGGACGCTCGCGGGGCGGTTCCACTCGACAAGGAGCCGTTGGGCGGTGTTGCGCCACCATTGGTTGCGGTGCTCAAGGTGCTTGACGACCTCACTTGGATTCCGAGGATCGAATTGCGGCGTCACATGGGGTAGACCGCCTCGAGGGGTGATCCGATAGATTCGACCCTGCGCCTTGCCGGCAGTGAGGTCCATTTCTTTTTCCAATCTGTCCGGGATCCATTCCGGATGCTCGATCACCTTTCGGTGGAAATCGATCAGGTAGAGCGCCCCATCCGGTCCGACGGTCATATTGACGGGACGGAGCCATCGGTCGCGGGAGGCAAAGAATTCAACGTTTTTGCGACCGCGACGAGCGGTAAAGCTCGGTCCCTTCGGTTCAATGACATCACGATGAACAAGATTGAGCACGACATCGCCGACGAGAATATTTCCATTGAAGCCTTTGGGAAAGGCGCCCCCGCCGTAGTAGGTGATGCCGCAGGCTCCGGAAAAGTAGCCGGATTGCTCGGGGTGATTGACCCGGGTTGGCGGTTCGCCGATCGCGTAGATCCGGGACATCCCATTGGTGGTATGGTCTGCGATTTCAACCTTCGTCGAGCGATGCAGGTGCGGATTCCGTCGTAGATAGCGCTCGGGGAGCACCCGATGATAGATGTGGCGCATGTTATGGGTTGTGAATTGACGGCCCCATGCGTCGATGGCGATTCCGAAGCCGCTCGTCGTCCCTCCTACGAACTCGACCCGGCGTTCTTCGACTCGAAACCGAAAATCACGCCCCGCAATATCCATTTTCTTGCTCGGCTTGTCGGTCCAGTGGATTGTTCCAGAGTTACCGCCGGTTGCGGCGTAGATCCAGTTGTCGAGACCGTACGTCAAACCGTTGAAGTTGTGCTGGGAGTTTCCAACGTCGAATCCGGTAAGGAGCTTTTCCCGGAGGTCTGCTTTCGAGTCGCCATTTGTGTCTTTGACAAACAGCAAGTGCGGGGGCGAGGCGACTAGGAGCCCACCTTGATAGGGTAATATCGATGTCGCGTAGCGGAACCCTTCCGCGAATACGGTCCGCTGATCGAATTTCCCGTTTCCGTTGGTATCTTCAATGACAACGATCTTGCCGGGATAGTCTTTCGGATCTTCCGGAGCGATTGGGTATCCCCCCATTTCCACGACATAAGCCCTTCCATTCTTATCAAACCTCATTTCAACCGGATCGAGAACCACCGGTTCCTTGGCGACACGTTCAAGCTCAAATTCCGGGTGAAGCTTAAAGGGAGAGGGGGTGCCGTCAGGCGGTGAGGATTCGGCCAAGGCCATGAACGGCGCGAACAGCATGACCGCCAACGCCGACCGCCGAGCGAGAGGGGGTGACTGAAAGCATGTTGACTGCAAAGCAAAACCATGGCCAACGGCTGGGCTGTTTGGTAATGCTTTCGTGCCGACAAATGATGAAAGCTGCATAATCATGGGTGATATTGCAGGCAGTTTAGCGAGGGGTCGTTGGGGGATCCAAGAAAAAACCTCGCGATTGGGACATGATAGACGAGCTTTTTTTAAGGAATTTAGGGATCATCATCATCGTTGCGGCGGCTTTAACGCTGGCCGCCCGCGCGGTGAACATCCCAACGATTGTCGCGTATCTGTTCGCAGGGCTGGCGCTGGGGCCGCTTTCCGGTCTGATCGAGATTACAGGCGCGTTGGAGCTCATCTCCGAGGTCGGCATTGCGCTGCTCCTCTTCCTGGTGGGATTGGAGCTTAGCTTCTCAAAGATCCGGGATGTCGGTAAGGTTGCCATTCTCGCCGGGCTGGGTCAGATCATTTTCACGGCGGCCGGCGGCTTTGGTGTCTGTTGGCTCTTGGGGTTCGAGGTCATCGATGCCGTGTTCCTGGCGACGGGCCTCACTTTTAGCAGCACTGTGGTCGTCGTGAAGCTGCTGGAAGACAAAGAGGAGCTCGATTCGTTGTATGGGCGTATCTCGATCGGCATTTTCCTGGTCCAGGACTTGGTCGTCATCGTCGTCTTGACGGTTGTGACCGGAATCAGCAGTGGCAAGGAGTTGTCTGTCACCGAGATCTTTTGGAATCTCTCCCTGGCGATCGGAGGGATGGCAGTATTGTTGGGGGTGGCCATCGGCGCTTCTTATTTCCTCTTACTCAAGCCGTTTGCCTGGGCGGCACGCTCTCCGCCGACCTTGTTTATCTGGAGTCTTTGTTGGTGCTTCATTCTGGTCGAGGCCGCGCACCTGATGCACCTCTCGCTGGAGATCGGTGCCTTCCTGGCCGGGGTCAGCCTCGCGCAGCTTCCCTACAACCAAGACCTGAGGCGACGGGTCCATCCCTTGATGAACTTTTTCATTGCGATCTTCTTTGTCTCGCTCGGGATTAAGATGGACGTCCAAGCCGGGTTGACCCATTGGGATACGTCGTTGGCGCTCTCTATGTTTGTTTTAATAGGCAATCCGTTAATTTTCATGCGGATCATTTCTTGGATGGGCTACACCGAGGAGACGTCATTCCTGGTGAGCGTGACCGTGGCGCAAATCAGTGAATTTTCCTTCGTGTTTGTGGCAATGGGCGTGAGCGGGGGCCTGATCGGGGGAGACATCATGGCGATCACCGGCCTGGTAGGGCTGGTCACGTTCGCGTGTTCGGCGTACATGATCCTTTACAACCATGAATTGTATCGACTCTTTCATCGATGGCGGCTGCTCCGAATGTTTAGGGCGCGCTCACCGAAGGCCGCGATCCCGGTTACTCGACGAAGATCGGGCCATGTGATCGTGGTGGGGATGAATACGCTCGGTCGGGAGATTGCTCGACGCCTTTGGACCAAAGGTGAGAGAGTCGTGGCCATTGACTTGGATCCGGCGAAGTTGACAGAGCTCCCGTGTGAGACCCTGCTGGGGAATGTCGAATTCTTATCGGTCTTGGAGGAAGCGGACCTCCCGTATGCCAGGTTATTGGTCTCAGCCTTGCGAATCGAGGAGACCAACGACTTGCTGGCTTATCGATGCCGATATTTCAATATCCCCTCCGGCATTCATGTGGTCGACCTCGGCACGGTCGACACACTGCTTGATATGGATGTGACCTATTTTATTATTCCGAAGGTGGATGGAATCAAGCTGCAGCGAGAAGAATTGAAACGAGAGGGGTATTTGCGCCAATGACGCAGCTTTCGATCCTTTTCCTTGTTGCGGCCATTGCGTTTGGGATTGCGAAGTGGCTTCGTTTGCCCCAGATCCCACTGCTGTTGATCTCCGGGTTCTTGATCTCGCAATTCGGCTTTGAGCCCTCGACCGAGTTTCTGCAAACCCTGGTAACCCTTGGACTGGCGTTCCTGGTTTTTAGTGCCGGAATCGAGTTCACTCCGAACCGCGTGCGCCCCAATAGTCGCGCCGTGTTAATGGTCAGTGTGTCCCAGTTTGTGGTCATTGGCATTACAGGATACGCAGTCGCGGTCTTGATGGGGTTTCGGGGGGTCCCCGCGCTCTATTTGGGATGCGCTGTTTGTGCCAGCTCGACGTTGGTCGGACTGCGCCACCTGGCAGAGCGAAAACAACACTTTGAGCCATTCGCGCGGTTGGTTCTTGGCACCCTTTTGGTCCAGGACCTGATTATGATCGTCCTCATTGTCGTTCTGGTGCGGCTTCCTTACGGGGCGGCGACAACGCTTGCCGGTGTCGGCGCCGCCGCGCTGGTCGGCGGTTTGGCGTTTTTCTGTCAGAAGTGGGCTCTGCGGCGATTCATTCTGCGAATGCGCATGGATGCGGAAGCGTTGCTCCTCTCCATTCTGGCTGTCCTTTTTATCTTCGTTGCGATCGCGGTCAATCTCAGGTTGCCTGCGGTGGCCGGGGCCTTTCTGGCGGGCTTTGCCTTGTCGTCGTTCCCGGTCAATGGCCTGGTGCGAGGCGTCCTTAATCCCCTGACCGATTTCTTCATCGCGATATTCTTCACCGGACTTGGGGCGCTGCTGGTATTGCCCCAGAGCAATGACTTGATCACGGCCTTTCTCTTGGCCTTGGTGGTCGTGGTTTTAACGCCGGCGTTGGTGACACTTGTTGCGGAGTGGAATGGCTATTCCTCCCGTGCCGCAATTGATAGCGGACTCTTGCTGGCTCAAACCAGCGAGTTTTCCATCGTATTGGCGCTTGCCGGACTGGGGTCGGACCAGATCACTCAGGACGAGGTCTCGATTATTGCCCTGATTACCGTGTTTACCATGATCCTGACCCCATTCATTGCCAGGGATCGTGTGACTCAATGGCTTTTGAGGTTGCATCCGAATTGGCGTCGGCTTTCGCCGGAAGAGGGCTTGACCGGGCACATCTTGCTCCTTGGATTTGGTGCCGGTGGCATGTGGGTGGTCAAGCCGCTGCTGGCGGAGAATTACCGCGTGGTGGTGGTTGACGACGATCCGGTTGTCGTGGCCCAGCTTCAAAGAGCGGGAATCGAATGCATTCGCGGTGATGGCTCCGATGAACAGGTCCTGCGGCGGGCG
>JAHEOI010000242.1 GCA_018610125.1 Verrucomicrobiota bacterium | reverse complement strand
CCGCCGTCGTGAGCGGCAGCCCACTCCCAGCCGCGGTGTTGACGGTCCAAAGCCCCACGCTGTCGCCTTGCCCATGGTCCTTCGTCGGCATAATGGACCTCATCAACGATCTCCCCCCGGGAATCCCTCAAAACAATGGCCTCACTACTGTTACTGAGCTTGCCCGACCAGTCTCCCACAACAGAAGCGGGGCTCGAGTCGGGATGGACTTGCTGAAACACGGCCCGATTGGCCGCCACGACCACAAGCTCTTGGGACTGAATGGTGATCGCGGGCACAAGATAGTCGACTCCGTCCGTAAATTGCCAGCCTTGCAGGTCGACCGGGCTCTCGCCGAGGTTGTACAGCTCAATATATTCTTCCTGAGGGTTATCAGAAGCCGGGTGGTAATGGATTTCATGGATCACGACCGATTGTGCTCGAGCCGATGGGATCAGGATCAGCGCCGGAGCGATCATCAAGATTAATAAGCATAAAAAGACCGTTTTCCAAGGTGAGGCCAACCCAATGGGACACCGGATCGTCGTCATGTTTGAATTGAGGGTGCCGGAGGTCGGCCCGAAATACCTATTGCATCGATTGCTCATCATGGAAGGGTGCCTACTCGAAAGAATCGCTTTTCCGTTGCCGGTGCCTCCGGGATCTCAATCACAATCGATCTCGAAGTGGGCTGGGGAGCGATATCATAAAATGGCTCCCAGGTCGAGGGAGCCGAGAATGAATTCCGTTGCTTGATATGGTAGCGGATGTGGGGTTGGGCGCGAAGGTGCAGTGATCGCATTCCGTTCTCTGCTCGGGTCCATTCAAGTCGAAGCACACTGTTCGGTTTGACCGGGTCCGTGCGGGCGAGATACTCCTGCCACGTGGGTGCTCCATCCTCATCCAAATCCACTGTCGAATCAATGTCTCTCAGGTCATCAAAACGATTGGCATTGTGGCGGCTAAGAATCCGTTGCTCCCAGCCATCCGGAAGGCCGTCGGCGTCCTGATCCCCAAATTCCTTTTGGAAGAGACCAAGATCGAACATCAAGTCGGAACTGGCCACTCGCTGGTTGAAGACTTGGGCTGCGAGCTGATTCTTCCCCCGGCGGAGTGGCGGGAGCTGGTCGACCGAAAAAGTCGACGCTTCTTTGATTGGATCAAAATCGGATCGGTTGGCTGTGGCGTCAAACGGCAAAAGGTCGCCGGTTTGTCCGGGAACGCCGCGTCGCAGCACCTCGTTCCCGTTGAGCCATAGGATAAGCCCATCATCGTATTCCAGCCTGAACTGTAACCACTGAAGATCCAACGGATGTTCGATTGTGAATGCCTTACGAAGAAAAATCGAGGTGTAATGATGGCGCATGTCGCTCAATTCCGTACCGTATGGGCCATCCCCGTACCCGAAAGGCGCCGAGCCAAAAAACCACTCGGAATCGTCGTAATCTGCCTTGCGCCATGCGGTTGCGGGCTGGGAAGCTTCCTGTCTTCCTTTTCGAAATCGCCAATCCGCGCCCTTGTTAAAAAGGGCGTGACTGATTCGCGAAGGGTTCAGGATTTGGACTCTGTGACGGGCCTGGCTTGAAAGGATGGAAGCGCCGGCGGCATTTTTGAGCCTGACCGTAAAGGAATCGGCGGCGTCGATCGTTGGCGGATTGTTGAGGCTAAACCGAAGCTCCTTATAGATTTCTCCGGGATCGAAGGTTAAGGTGGAAGGAGAGACAATCGGGTTCAGCTCGGTATTCTGTGGCCCCTCCTCGACGACGACTTCGACGGTTATCTTGGAAGTGGAAAAGGTGCTGAGCCCGACGGTGACTTTCGGCAGGTTTGTGCCCGCTTTTGCCTCGGAATCGGTTTTCGTAAAGCCGATCCCGACTTCACCGTCCGGACGAGGGAAGTTCGCTAGCCTCTTCTGGACAGCCTGATTGTCCCTAACCGTGTTGTTGGGGAAGTGCGGGATGCTTGAGCTCAATAGATTGTTCTCGATTGTCATCTGCGGGCGTTTTTGACGCCATTCGTCGAAGACCATCCCCCAGACGTCGCGGTCATTGAACAAGAGAACCGAGTCATGCACTTGGAGTTTGCCGTGATAGCCCCAATCATAATTGTCTCCGAAGCGGGCACCCACCTGGTTTTCGAGAAAGAGGCTTTGCCGGACATCGACTTGGGGACTAAGATAGCCGGCTTCGACGCCCTGACCTGAATTCAGGAACACCGATCCCTTTACCTGGACCTGTTTCCCCGTGCCTGAGAGGGCCATACCTTCGTGAAAGCAGGCTTCGAACCGACAACCATCCACCGTGACCGTTCCCCCTGTGCTGCCGCCGGCGTCGATGCCGTCGTCCTTGCACCAGCCGATAAGGGTCTCATGAAACGCATGATCGCCCTTTGTCAGGTAAATCGCATCGTTGTCGGCGTCGATATATCGCAAAGAATCGTTTGGGAAGTCGATGAGAGCGCTTTGACGGACGGTCACGGATCCGCCGTTGAATTGGCCGGTCGTTGCGAAGCCTTGGATCAGGCATCGAGTCAAGTGCAGTGTTGCGTTTTCACCGTGAAAGGCCTGGCCAGAATGGCTTACGAGATACGAATCGGTGAGCTCGGCCATGCTCCCTGGGCCGAGAAAGGCGAACGCCTGTTCTTTCCGGTGAGTATTGGCAATTCCCCGGTCGACAAACCAGTCGGAATTGGCGCCACTGCCGGTAAAGATTGCGCCATTCGATTTGAGCGTTGCGGTGTCCTCCGGAAGGAGCAGCCCGCCCCACGGCTTGCCGGGCCGGCTCGGCATCCACACGACGGGCTCATTCCGCGTGCCTTCGATTGCCAAGTGTCCGAGGACCCGGATGTTGACTCCGGGACCGAGCAAAATGACACTGCCTTCCCGGACGGTTAATGTCGTCTCGGCGGGAATCGTTACGTTTTTCAAAATCTTGACCCGCGCGTCCGGACCCCATTCAACCTCGGATTGGTCCACCCCCTCAATCTCTCGCCACTGAGGGGGGACTTCGACTTGAACCGTCAAATCCGGCCCATCCGATGGATCGAGTGTGAGTTGTCCCGGCTGCGAGGGAGCAGGGAGGATTCCGTGGCCATATCCCCGTTTCACCCGAATAGGCTGGTCCGAATAATCAGCCCACTCAATATGGGCGTTTCGTCCGAGGGATAGCTCATGCGGTGAGGCACTTGGAAAAACCACAATGGGCAAACGAACACCGGTTGGCCATCGGGAGGGAACCACGAAGCGGAACGCCGATGAGCCCATGGCTGCAGGAGGCGAGTCGATGAGGTGCCGGGGTGTCCATGGCCTCAAGCCGGTCTCACTGCCGCCTCGTTCCGGGTCTTCGAGGACGAAGCGCACGGTTTTTTGCTCGGCCTCGACTCCGTTAGTTCCTCCTAAAGGGCGACGGGTTATCCGGAGTTCATAGTAGCCCGCTTCCGTGACCGGTATCCAGAGTCGGGGCGGGACCGGTTTGCCGTTAAGTGTGGCTTTCTGCCGATACCCTTCGCTTAACGGAATTCGAAAACGCTTCTTCCCAGTGAAGATTTCCCGGTCCTTGAGTCCCTCGACTTGGATGGATGCCTCACCCGAGGATTGCGGTAGTCCCGAGGACACCAGACCGGTCAGTATTGCTGCAAGGGTTCCTCGCCGAAGGAGTCGTCCGATTTGAGTGGGAGTGGTTTTCCAGATCATTGTGGAGCTCCGGGGGAAGCGTTTGATGGGGGCCGTTTGAGCCAAAGGCGATAAAAGTGGCGATCGGCCGGCAAATTGGGTCGATGGACGACCTGGATGAGACGATCAAAGGGCTTCGCGGGGAACGTCGTGCCTTTCCAGCTCGCGCTCGACTCTAAATTTCGGCGATGTTGCAACCAAAGATCGTGGCGAGGCAACGCATGCACCTGAAGTAGCATCTCTGGACCTTGCGGATCTGTTCGAAACCCGAGGTGGTCGATGTCAAGGCCGCTCTGCTTGTTGCGCGGATCGGTACCGCCCAAGTATTCGATCCGGTTGACCAAGCCATCTTTGTCGGGATCCTTGTCTCCATCCGAGGCCGAACCGGGGTCGAGACCGTGTCGATCTTCCCACACTGAGGGAATGCTGTCGCCGTCGTCGTCCAGATATCGCGAATACCCAGGAGAAGGGCTGTCGCCGACCCAATGCTTGTGGGCGTTTCCGGCTTCCGAATTCGGTTGATGGAACAATCGTCGATGCAAGCTCTTGCCACCGCCGTCGGCTTGTTCGGCCGGCCACGGGGCATCATCCGAATAGGTGACCGCGTCGTGTAGTAGGGGGCGCGAGCCCTGCGCGATTTCCGACCTGCTGTCGGAAGCGATGGCCACCCTTTCCCCACCATTGTCCAAGTTTCCTTCAAAGGGGCCCCATATCGTCGTGTCCCACTCGATTCCATAGTAAGCTCGGGTACGCGCAAAGTTGTTGAACGAGGCTCCCTTGGCGACAATTCCAAAACCGTTTCCCGGCAAGACCGCGCCGTCCGGAAGTTCAAGCTCAATCCCGTCCACAAATCGCGCGTTCCCGAGGTCTATGGGGGTCCGGCCGGAATTATACAGCTCCACAAATTGAAGCGCCTCGGTCTCCGAGGGATGGTACATGATTTCCGAAACCAAGAGCCCCGAAGAATTTTGCGATGGAGCGGCCGCCTCGGTGTTTTTTTCGAAGACGGCGGTGACTTGGCTGTCCTTGGCGAGCTCGAGCCGTAATGATGCGGATGCACTCTTAACGTCCCCTTGCCACCGGACGAATTTGAAGCCCGGGGCCGGTTGAGCTGCCAAGTGGACTGGAACCCCTTGGAAATAAGTCCCGTGCCAGGGAAGAGAGTCCGAGTCGAGTGTGAGGGTATTGACAGAGACGCTGCCTCCTTGAGGAGGGGTGACGTCGGTCGTTAGCTCCGACGTTCCAGACAGGTTGAAGTGCTTGACGAGATCCTGTCGGAGGTGGTCGGGACGATGCTCCGCAAACTCCCGAAGACGTGCCACTTCATCTCTCCAAGCGGCCATGGTCTGGACCGCCTCGCCTTGGGGTTCCGTGGCTTGCTCCCTCCAGCGGGCAATCTGCCTCGGCATTGCCGGCTCCAATCTATCAGCAAGCTGATGAATGCGCTCCACGACCCGCTGCGGTCGAAACTTGGTGTTCAAGAGGTCGGCGAGCCGATTGGTGAATCGGATACGAAATTCCGCGTTGGTCAGGAGCTTGCGGAGGAGGAATGTGGCCCAGTCAGGATTCCCGTAGAAGTCAGATCCGGTGGCTGTTGCGAAGCCGAGCGTATCATGAGACGGCGAGGTCTTTAGACCAAAGCCGGAGTCGGTATCAAACATGAGCCATCGCCACTTACCGTGGGGCGATCTTAGTCGCCAATACCGGATATTCTGCCCCGGCCAACCCGTATTGGCGAAATAGATCTCCGATGCGGTATAATTAATGTAATTCTGCAAATCCATCATCCTACCAATCCGGCTCAGCGTCTTCGGCTCTCGAACCGAGTGGTTGCGGATAAACCGCAGTAGACGGCGGTAGTGGTCGGGCTTACCTTGATTGGGCAGGCTTTGGTTTTCCAGAATATCGACGTTGTCCGGATCGACCCGATGTTTTGAAGCCAGGTAATCTTCATCAGTTCGCTCACGGAGATTGTAGATTCCCCAATATTGACCGTTGATGAAGGTGTTGACCGGCCGGTAAGCCTGCGTGTCGAGCGTCGGGAGCTCTTCGATAAGGCTCTGCATCAAACCATCCCGAAAATGGGTCACCATCCAATCCTGCCCGGAATTCCGCAAAATCAACCGACGGAATCGGGTGATTGGATGATCGGGGAAGAATGGGTACTCCACGGCATGCCGGCCATATTCCTGGCGCGTGTAGACACGGATCGATTTTTGGGGGAACCGGGTCGTAATGTTCCCACCGTGGATCCGGATGCCGGCATTAAATCCGATCCCGAAGCTTTCGTTCGACTCGAAGAATTCGATATGGACCGGGCGTTCCCACTGACGCCCATCGAAAGAGGGCTTGAAGTGCGTGTAGATCCCGCTCTCTTCGTCCCAAAGGTGGGCTGGATCTGTGCTAAGGGAGATCACCGGTAGCGAGGTCCCCTCACCCACGAAATAACTGTGTGTGACAACCCGACTCGGCCCGGTTCCCGGATGGAATGCCCGGGCTCGGACCACAGTATTCGTTTCCAGCCGAATAGCGTTTGAAAAGAGAGGGGAGGCGGCGGTAGGACGGCTGCCGTCAAGGGTATACCGGATTTCGGCGGACGGGGTCTGAGGCAACAATCTTACTCGGACGGGCTCCTTGTAGAATCCTGCCTTGATTGAAAACCGAGGTGGTTTCGCGAACCGCGGGTAACCTTCGTCGGGATTCTCGGAGTCCGGGGTTGGAGATGAGAAAAACTGTAGCTCTTGGCGGTTTTGCCGGGGGCGCCCGTAAGAATGCCCGGGAGGCATGGAAGGCACCCAAATTTGATCGACCGTGTTGCCGGACGGCGACGTCAACAAAAGGGGTTCTCCATCCGCGTCAACTTTGAAGTTGGTATGGAGCCAAGTCCGGAGCGTGATCCCGTACTTCCGGGCCATGTAACGCTCAATCCGCCGCCGTGAGCGTTGCTGCAGCCGGTGGTCATAAACGATCACTTCAGAGATATCGCCGTTAAAAAACAACGCGGGCTCGCCGGAGCGCTTCGCGCCCGCGCCCAGGTAGAGAGGGCGACTGCGGTTCCGGCGGATCGGGAAGCTCTCGATATCGGCTCTCTGCCCGTTGATGTGGAATGCTGCCCGATATCTTGAATAAGCACCGGTGAGCAGGTAGGGACGGTTGAGCGCGATCCCCCTTTTACTGCGGAGCTGTTTCCAAAGGCTCCCAATCCCGCCCCAAAGGCTCCACCGGTTGTCGGGATTTGCGTAGAGGTTGTAGCCGGAAAACTCCGTGCTCCTGGAAAGGAGGATCGTTTGAAAGCCGCTTCCACCGCGCTTTTTGGCAATCGCAAACAGCGTGAGCGACTCCGGATTCAGATCCGGGGTGTAATCCAGACGCAAGTAGTCCTCCTTGCCGTCGAAGCGAATGGTCGGTTGTCCGTTGAGGCCGTCCGGGACCCAGCTCGGCCTGGCCTCGACCCGGGGTTGCCGAAGATGATGCTCGGACCTACTTTGGTCGGGCCAGATTGCCACCTGAGATCCGGCCCCGGTGATCCCGGCATCAGGAGGCCCCTTCCCCATCGAATCGGCTTTAAGCCAGAGCTGTAATCCGGGGATCCCATCGGGCGACAACGGGGTTGCGGACAATCGATCTTTCCCGGAGGCGAAGACAAGCAATGATTCTCGGGGATCGAGCTCCTGTCCCGGGAAACGCCATTTGAATGGCTCCGACGAGTCGTCTGACAGTCCGAAACCCTGGAGATCGCGTTTTGAATTCCCGAGATTCCGAAGCTCGATCCAGTCGCTGAAATCGTTCTCTTCGTCGGCGATGCTCCCGCGATTGGCCGATACAACCTCGGCGATCTGGAGCTGCGGGATGGCCGGGGCCGCTGACAGCCAAACGCACGCCGCCCACAATAGGACGAGACACCTCCGAAGCCCGAAACGCATTGGTGGTTTACTGGAAATACGGAGCTTTCGACTGAAAATCATTGGCTTTGGTCCTTTTACGATTGTGGCGGCCATAATATTCCCGGCAGCGCAATCGATGCAAATGGAAAGATAGAGGCGCTCGTTGTGACGTGAGCCAACCGGGCTGCGGTGCGAAAGTTCCCCAACAAGGTTGCAGCTCACCTAGGCTATGCGGTCCCGCGCAACGAGAACAGCGAAGCAAAAAGCGCTTCACTCCGCCAATTCATCACGTGGGATTTCGGCCGATATTCAGTGGGTCACGAGGTCACGATCGATTGGGAGACTCCGGAGAGCTCTCCGCCAGATTGGGGGGGGGGAGCTTACACCAATTCATGAACAGCTTGACACATACAGTAGGCGAAATCTTCCAGAAACTAAAAGAGTTTCCTAAGGTGCTTCTTTTATTCTTACTAGGTGTATTCACTTATTGCCTTCGGCTCAATTAATGTTTAAAATCATTTTCCAATTGATCCCGAAAGAGCGAGCCGACGCAGTATGTAATCCGGAAAAGAGACTTTGGTGATATTATGAAACGGGTCCTTCTTCTTCTAATAACGACGGGCATTCTTGGTCCTATGACACTCCATGCCCATGATAAATGTGATTCGTTGGCAAACGCGACAACCGCCGCAGGGGTGTTTTGGAAACCCGCAGCGGGCTTCCAGGTCGGGTACTATGGGGCCAAGTTTATCGACGAACAGTTAACCGCGGTTCCTTCCACTTCGGATGGACCCTTCGAAATCTCAGACGAGTGGTATAGAGAGCAATTTCCCGAAGATTCTGAATTGCACTTTAAGCCGGTTTGGGACGGAGCCGGCACGTTGATAAATCGAGCGCGCAGACTTGGCACCGCTGTTTCAGCGTGGAACAAAGCCCGTGTCGAGCTCGTCGCGGCCCTTAACGCGGGCGACACCTCCGCTGCGTACGGGGCACGCCGAGAAATGAATCAGCGCCATCGAAGCGGAGTGGCGGCGTTTAAAAAATATCAACAGCAGCATAAAGTTTATGCTGAGACGCTTCGGAACGCCTCCGAAGTATTGTCCGAAGAGAACCTATTTCCCGACCAGGGGTCACTCACGATTAGCGGGGTCCTGGATAACACTGAAAAGATATTGAAAGAAGGCCTTCCCCAGGTTGAGCGAAAGTATTTCGAAGAGATTATTGGCTTTTCTCCTAACGTGTTTTCGCCAGAGGGGATTTTAAGGCCGGCCGACAAGTTGCTTAACGACAACGTGCGTCCGGGCACCTTCTTGAGCAACGAAATTCTCTCCGATCCGAGTGTTCTATACAAGACTATCGCTGAGACATTTGAGACGGAGGTGTTGGAAAGCTTGGATGAAAAACTCCCGAATGGGTTCCAAAATAACATGATCGGGGAAGAGGTTGCGGAGGTCCCGGGCGATTTTGTGATGTTTGGCCATCCGCACAGATTGCTCGGTGAGGCGACCTATGAAGTGTCTGGCGGTAATCTGTCGTTCGAGAAATTTGGTGATACCGGGCAAGACGGCGTTTCAATAGACTTACAGCAGGCAGATTTCTTTCGGGTGGACTTGGAGCCTCTTGAGTTGGAGAGAGAGAAGGCTGCGATTAGCCTTGGGGCGCGTGGCACCTTCAATGGCGAAACCGATGTTTCTGTAGGGAGCTCGTCGTTGGTGCGACGAGGAGAGAATCTGGAAGTTAGAACGGATTACAGCGAGCTCGGAGACCCTGGGGTGTTGGTACAGGTCGTAAATGACGGAACGAAGGTGGGGGAAGTTTCCGTCGAGGATGGGATGGTTGGAACAATTCCTGTGACAATGGTCGATGGTTGCGGTAAAATCCCGCCTCGCCCGCCGCTACCATGCTTCATTTGGTCCTTTGTGAGCCCTGTGTCGTTGGAGACAGGGGAGGGTACTCTGGTCGGAGACGAGATACGATTGCTGGCACGGGAGGCCGAGGGAAAGATCGAAGGTCTGTCGGAATTTAATATTCAGGCTTCCAGAATTGATGGCTTCACGATTACGGAGGAGTCGGAGATAGCGCTAGCGGTGCAACCGTCTGACCTCTCAGGGATTGAACCTGGAAATATCGAGCTTGGGACTGAGGTGTTAAGACTTGGTGATGCCAGCGTCGACCTAATAGAATTCTTTGTGGACGGCGAGAAGATCGGTGAGGCGAAAAGCGCCCCATTCACGGTGATGTGGGATGCCACTCTCGGAAAACATTCCATAAGGATTACAGCCTCGGACAGCAGAGGGCGCACTGCGGTGGTGGAAAAAGAGGCTGTTGTTAGCGATGGCGCGCTAAATGTGAGCTATGATCCGCGCGATGTTATCGTTGGCGAGGTCTTGGGCGAAGAGCAATTAGAGGGGGCCGTTCGAGTCACCGACGCCGAAGGCAACCCGATACCGGGTGAAGTTGAGTTTGTGCTGCCGGAGTTTGACGATCTCCCAGCGCGGGAAGCCGGGCCTGAACAGTTGACGGTCGGGCCGCTTACGATCAAGGCCACATTCACGCCGGATAACCCCGACCTGGATCCGGTCATGAAGACCGCAGAGATCCAGGTGCGACACGGCATTAACGGTCTGCCGCACGAGGCTTTGGGAGAGGCCAAGCTGGAGAGCTCGGATGAGGGGCTTATCGTTTCGGGGATCGGTGATGGCGGCCAAGATGGTGTTCGCGTTCATACCGGGCAGTCGGTAGGCTGGGAAGCCAACATTCCGACACTCTCGGAGGAGATGGAGGACGGGGATTCATTCAGTGCCAGCGCCGTGACCAAGCTGGCGCCTCAAGGAGACCCGAGTCCCCAACCGAGTGTCACAGCGGCAACGATTGATATTGCGCGGCAGGGAGACCAAGGGGTGTTGACGGCGGACTTCGCCGGGGTGGCCCCCGAAGGGCCATTGGATGTCGAGATCTGGCAAGGCGAGGGACGCGTCGCGTCGGTGCGATTTGAGGATCCCTCCAATTTACGCGTGGTTTGGCCCTGGGATTGGTGGTTCCATTGGATCCATTTCTGGACGTTCATCGATGGTCCGGGAAGCTCATTGGCGGCGTGTGCCTGGGATTTGGCAGCTCCCCCCATGCAGGCCGAGCCTGTGGAGTTCCAGGTCGGCAATGAAACATATCTCGGGGACCGGATCCGAGTTGTAACGGTGCCGGAGGCAAGCGGTCCCGAGGTCTTCTTCACCTCGGACATTGAGCTAACGGCCGCAGGCCTGGATTCGTTCGAAATCCTCGAGGAAAGCGCCGCCGAAGGCGTCATGTTTTCCGGCTTTCCAAACCGGCCGTTGGGCAATGCTCAGTTGGAGCGCTCACAGGACCAATTGAAGGTCATCAATGCCGGCAGTGCCGTCGGCGGGGTCTCAGTCGAGGCCAATGCCCGGTCTACCTTTACGGTAGACCTCACGCCGATACGAGCCGATGGCCGGCCTATTCCGGTCCCGGCGGATGTTGACCCGTTTCCGTTTATAACGGCCAGGGGGACGTTTAACGGAGAAAGGGATGTGCCCTTGGGAGAGGTTGGATTCGAGCGGACTGAAGATGAGGGTGTCTCGGTGCGAGCGGACTTCACCGCCCTTGAGAACGAGAACGTCAAGGTGGAGGTGCGCAACGGCGAGGAGCTGATGGG
>JAHEOI010000241.1 GCA_018610125.1 Verrucomicrobiota bacterium | reverse complement strand
TACATCGGCATGATTGGCAGTCGCCGCAAGAGCATGCTCATCCGTACCAGCCTGGTCGAGGAAGGCATCGCCACCCGGGAAGAGGTCGATCGAGTGGTCTGTCCAATGGGACTCGATATCGGCTCGCAAACCGTTCATGAAATCGCCGTGAGCATCGCCGCGCAATTGGTCGCGGTACGACGCAACGGGCAATTGGAAGGCCCGGCCAAGACATTTGTCAAATATGATCCACGCTATCATTCTCGCAGCGGGGCAATCGCGCCGAATGGGAGAGCAGAAGCTGCTGCTCCCGTACAAGAGCAAGACCGTGATTGAACAAGTCGTCGATGAGATTCGCGCATCAGTCTCCGGCGTTACGGTCGTTACCGGCTATGACCACGAGCGAATCGTAAGCCGGTTGGGCGATCGCCACTTGACGTTTCTCCGTAACACCGACTTCACCCAAGGGATGATCACGTCGGTCCGATGCGGGCTTTCCACCATGCCGGATGACGTTACCGGCTGCCTCCTCGCTCTCGGCGACCAGCCGGGTGTGACCGCGTCGGTCATAAATCGATTAATCAAGCACTTCGACGCCGACAACGCGGGAATCGTTTATCCACTCTACAACGAGCAAAAAGGACACCCGCTGATCTTTTCTCATCGTTACTTCAGCGAAATCCGAGAACATTACAATGACGTCGGCTTGCGCAGGCTCCTCCAAGCCCATCCGAACGCGTGTCACCCCGTGCCAGTCGATGATATCCGAGTGCTCAAAGATATCGACACCCCGGAAGATTACCAGCGGGAAACAATGCGCCTATCGCACCGATAGAGACCTGATAGGGACGCTGTCCTCGGCGTCCCTTCGCCGCTCTTCTGTTCAAAAAATCCCGCGTTCCGACAGCACCGCCCTATCCCGCTCTAGGTAACGGGGATTCCGCCCGCAGGCGCTCAACAATCGCCGGCAATCGGTCGATGACCCGATCCACATCCGTTTCAGAACTGCCGTACCCCAAGCTAAAACGGACCGCGCACTGTGCCTGCTGATAGGATTGGCCCATCGCCAGCAAAACGTGCGACGGGTCCAATGACCCCGAAGTACAAGCCGATCCGTTCGACACGGCAATCCCTTCCTGATCAAGGCTATAGAGCAAGGTTTCCCCTTCAATGCCGTCAAAGCCGGCATTCAAGATATGCGGCAGACGCTCGGCACCGGAGCCATTGATCCAAATCCCGCCGATCTGTTCCAAAAGCCCTGCCTCCAACCGATCTCGCAATGCCGTCATCCGTCGTGCCGATTGCGTGCTTTCACCCAACGCGAGCTCGCACGCCTTCCCGAATCCGACGATGGCCGGCACATTTTCCGTCCCGGCCCGACGTCCCCGTTCCTGGACCCCTCCGATCAGTTGGGCATCCAAAGGCAGACCCCGCCGGAGATAGAGCGCGCCGATCCCTTTCGGGCCGCCGAGCTTATGCCCCGAAACCGTCACGGCATCGACCGGCAACGCGGCAATGTCAATGGGACGATACTGAATCGACTGGACCGCATCGGTATGAAAAAAAACGCCGCGATCACGACACAGCCGTCCTATTGTCTCGATCGGCTGGATTACCCCGGTCTCATTATTGCCATGCATGACCGACACAAGGATTGTCCCGGAATCCACGCTTTCCTCGATTCCGACCGAGTCCACCCGCCCGGCTTCATCGACGCGAGCGGTTACGACTTCATAGGTATCGTGCTTGGCCAACGCCTTGGCGGCATCCAGCACCGCATGATGCTCCACAGCCGAGACAGCCAGACGCGCTCTTGAACCCCTTCGATACTTTCCCGAAATACCAAAAATCGCCAGGTTGTCGCTTTCGGTCCCACCCGAAGTGAAGATGATATCCCTCGGATCCGCATGAATAAGCTGAGCAACTTGCTCACGCGCCGTGTCAATCGCCCTCCTTGCAACCCTTCCAAAACGATGGACCGATCCCGCATTCCCGAATCGATTCGAAAAATAAGGCGCCATTGCCTCCCATACTTCCGGTCGAATTGGGCTCGTCGCGGCATGGTCCAGATAAATCGATTCGGTTCCCTGCCTGCTCATACTTGTGAAAGGGAAACAGTTTACTCCTTTTGGCCGACCGGATGGAGCGCCTCTTCGACGAGCTCTACCGGTTGCTGGCAGCACATGCACGGTCCGGGCTCGACGGCTTCAATCGCACAGACGTCACAATAGTAGTAGACGTCGTGAAGCTTGCCGTGATGGATTGACTGGATCTTTTGAACTGTCAAGACGTCGGATTTCGGAAGCACCTTCCCCGTTAGGGCCAATTTTTTCTGGCGGAGCGACTTTTCGACGAATAACGGCTCGGAAAACCGATTCCTTAGGAGGGTGTAGTAATGCCCGTCCGTTGTCTTGAACCCATATAGGTGCTCGTGGTCTGTGGGGATTTCCACCTCGTAGGCCTTGCCCAATGCCTCGGTGAGGCAAACCACATGCCCCTTAAGGCGCACCTCCTTCGGACGAGCCGCGCTTGGCTCGGCGCTGTCCCTTTTCGTTTCGGCCCCCATGGCCTCCGGTATCGGCGCTGTCAAGCCGAGCGTGGCAATAACACCTATTAAAAAGAATCGGCTCGTCATAGCTTCTTGGTATTAATCTGCTTGGGATGATCGCGAATTCAAGGGGTCAAGTCCCGACTTCAATTTGACACTCGTTGAGAGGAGCGGGAGCTTACGCAAGGGGCAAGCGGAAAATCGCGAGGCGGTCGGCGACTGGCCTGGAATTGACTCGCCCTTTCAGGGCTGGCTCTATTTTTGCTCTTTTACCCCGGGCCAAGCCCCATTGGCGCCAACTTGTTCCAGTTACTGGCACGGCGGCTGCAGGCGCTGGGCGGATGAGGATTACGTCGCGAAGCGTTTGGAGTGCGCCCGACTTGTCGGCGCTGTGGATATGCGAAAGGGTTTGGGCAACACCCCCTTTTCGATGCAGCAGGGTCGGACGCGAAAAAAGTGAAAGCGGTGACAAGTCACCGCACTCCACAAGCTAGCGCGCGTTAGAGGCTGCCGTCGCTCGATTTTGAGTATTAGGAAGGCCCAACCGGTCGCCGCCAAACAAGTTAGCGCCTATGGGGCCAAGCCCGGGGCTATTATTGACTCGCACCTTCGGCGCTTTGGAAGCCCTGGTCTTCTGTCGTCCGTCTTCCGTCCTCGGTCTGTGGTAGCACGGTCGGCAACGGACCGCCGCTCCTATGTTCCCTACTTCGTCGCCGCAACCTGGCTTGCGTCGTCGACCGGTTCCAGCAGGAGATAATCGAGACCGAACATGTAGCGTTTGACCGCGTCGGGGTTGGCCCCAACCATCTTGACCTTGAGCCGGTGCCTGCCTTGGTCGAGCTTCAATTGCCCCAGCGAGATAAGCCCGGTCGTAACGACATCGGACCGTCCTTCATCCGGCGAGCTGTAAAGATCGTACTCCCCCTTAACCGGCTGACCGTCAAGGTAAAGCCTTATGATCCCGTAATCCCGCGCCTTCGTCATGACCGCACTGAGCTTGTATTGCCCGGCCTTTGCCACCGGCAACGCCAGCTCCAGCGTGTCGCCCGGCTCGGCACCGGTCCACCAGAGATGCGAATCCCCGCTCCAGTCATCTCCACTAAAGCTCCCCATCGCCTGCTTCTGAGCATCACCGCCGGTCAAATCGACCACCTTGAGCTCTTCCCCTTCAATCGGCTTCTGACCAGGCAACGGTACCTGACTCGGACTGGCAAGGTAGCTGATCAAGTCACGGACATCCTTATCGCTCATGCTACGCAACAGGCCCTCGGGCATCATCGAGCTCTCCGATACCTCCTTTTCCACGATGTCTTCTCGGGCAACAATGATTTCCTCATTAAGCGTCTGAACTTTGAGTGAGGACTCATTACGGCCTCGCACCATACCGCTGATAACCCGCCCATCCTTCAATTCGATGGTGGTCAGCTGGTAATCGCGGCCAATAACGGCGTTCGGATCGACCACATTCAGCAGAATATAATCGAGATTGGCGCGGTTGGACCCGGTCAGATCCGGACCAATGTCGTTGCCCTCTCCGAACAACGTGTGGCAGGCGGCACAAGCCTGATTGAACAATGCCCGGCCACGAGAGGGATCGCCCTCGGGCTGATCCCCGGATGTCAGCATCGATTTGTATTCAGCAATGCGCCTCTTCATCGCTTTCGGGGTCGACCGCGCCCGCCCCCAAACCTGGTTCACTTTCGATTCGACTTTCCGGTTGGCCAGCTTCATTAATTGCCGAATCGTATACGCCGAGAGATCCGATCGAGGGACTCGCCCATGCTCAACGGCATCCAATAGGGCCAAGGCGTAATCGGGTCGCGACGATAACGTATTAATGGCATCCCGACGCTGTTCCGCGTTGTAATCCGAATAATGCTCAAGAATCGCGTCGGGCGTACCGGCATGGTCGTATTGGGCCAGCCCACGCAAGGCCGCCCCTCGCAGAACCGACCGCTCAAGGAGGTCATGGAGTATCGGCACCACTTTCGGATCTTTCCCGCTTAGCAGGATCTCCAAGGCGCGTTGTCGACGATCCGGCTCTGCCTTGCTGTCGGCCAGGGTCTCTCGCAACATCGGAAATACTTGCTCATCCCCAAAGCGGACCGCTATAAACCGCGCCCGATCCCGAATCTCCGGATTCGAGCTTTCCTTCAGCTTCTCGAACACGCTTGGCCATCCCTCGGGCATCGCGACACGGGCCCGTTCGGAAAAGGCTTGGGCCATCCCATCGAGGATCTCCTTCTTTCTCTTCTCGGTGTCGGCGCTCTTGAGCTCGTCGATCAAAGGCGCCAGCCGCCCGACGTTCGACGCGGCCCGCCTAAAAATGTACTGCCGGACCGTCGAGATCTCCGTCTCCTTGGTCAACGCAATCGCCTTTTCCGGACTCTCAGGAACCAATGGCTCAATCCCATACCAAATCATCAATGGCAGATTGTGATCATCGGCGTCTTCCTTGTGCTGGACCAGCCCTTTGGCAATATCCCAACGGTCACCGTGCGGAAGCCGCTGCAGCGCCGAGGCCAAGTAAAGCCTCACTACCGGCGAAGGATCCTCCCGACTGAGGCGCGCCATCGCGGATAACATGCGATCCGAAACTTGACGGTCTTCCGCCATCAGTTGAATCGGCCAAGCACGGACATACTCGTTTTCGGCCTTAAGCATTTCAACCGCGACCTCCGTTTTCAGGCCGCCGGTGACATGCAATGCCCACATCGCCCGGAGCTTTCGGGTCGGATCCGGATTCTCCCGAAGCATCTCTCGCAGGGCCGCACGCGTGCCGTCATCCAGCTCAC
>JAHEOI010000240.1 GCA_018610125.1 Verrucomicrobiota bacterium | reverse complement strand
CTTGGTCGGGACACTGAGCAGATTTTGCTCATGCTTAATCGGGGCAATCGTTTCGTTGTCCTTCCATGAATGCAGCTCAGCGTGGCCGTCGGCAAAGGCGATTGCGCTCGATTCGCCATGATACGGAGCCGGCACATCCCACAGCATTCGCGAAGCACCGCTCTGCGGCAGTCCCAGGCAAAACGTTCCGTCGTTGATGCTGTCGGGGTGCTCCTCGATCAAGACCCATCGCTTGCTTGGACTCCGTATATCGCCCATGCGCTGATACGCCTCGACACGCCTTCCCTCCTCACCGACATGCACCTCCGTCGTCAGGTGATAGTCATCCGTGCGCTCCTTCGCGCCCTCCTCGGACAGGCCCATCGCCTGATTCATGGAGTAGCTGCGCACTCGATCGTGGGTCGTGCCTCCCATCGTCACCCGACTATTGTCGGAAGGACACCGATAGAGCTTCGGCTCGGACACATACTCCGCCAGCGCCGCGTATTTCGGATCCACGAGATACTGCTCGTTCGTGCTGTCCTGCCAATCGGCATCAAACGACAGCCAACCCCGGACCCACGTATTCGTCTCCTCGACCCCGTCGTGGTTTGGCGCCAATCGGCGATGATCGTCGCCATACATCAGCCACGCCTGCTGGAGCTGCTTCAAGTTGCTCACGCATTTGCCTCCCTTCGCAAAGCTCTTTGCCCCGCCGATCGCCGCAAGCAACAGCGACGCCAAGATCGCGATGACAGCGATGACGGGGAGAAGTTCTAAAAGGGTAAAGCCACATTTAGCCCCCCTCCGACCGATATTTTGCGACCGGGCAACCGCAATCTCGTCGGCATCCCCAACTCTATCCTTGCCTTCCCTCCACATAAACGTTAATCTTTTTCCATCATTACGTCTCCCGTTTTGACACTCTTCCCCATGTAACAATGCCGTATTAGCAATCCATATGCTCCGAGTGGCATCGCGATTGCAAAGATCCATAACAAAAGACTCACTATTCTCTGCGCCGGTATCTCCAGATATTGGTTTAACCCTCCCACACACCGACACAAAAGACTTACTCCGGCCAACAAAAGTTGTACTCTGTAACACAAAATCACCGTTCCCAAGACTACTACACTCCAGAGCTTCCAAATACGCGACACTCCACTCATCAATACACCTAGGACGCCAATCTCTGCTAATGACCCCATTATCAGCAAATCTCTTGCCGTTAGAAATGACTATAACGGCACTAAATACCCCCCAGCGATCAACCACCACCAATCCCACCATCTTGGAAAGCGCGGTGACACAAATACTCCCCTACTTTCTCTACGCCCGGGGATATATCGTATTATCTACCCTTTCGTCTCGCGGCGTCTTGTACAATATGCCTAGCGCCCCCACTGTGAAATACGCTAAAACCCCCCTCATAACCCACTCGCTCCAACGCCGCCCCAGCCCCCAGCGGGTGTGACCGACGATTGATGGACCAGAAAATTGTGCAATGCACATGAAATGTACTTGTACAGGGGAGGTCGATGGATTAATTTCGCTGCATGAGTAATCGCGTTCATGTGCATCGAGACGGAAACCGGATTCGGGTGGAATTGGACATCTCCGTCCCGGATGGCGAGTCAATGTTGGGAGCGGAGGAGCTGATTTTGGACCAGCTCAATGATGCCGGGCGCCTGGCGACCGCCGAGTGTCTGGAGCGGTTTGACAGCGATGGCTCCCCAATCGAGGTGGGTGGCATCAAATTCACCAGCAAAGGACGGGTGGCCAAGGACTACCAGACCCCTTATGGAGAAGTTTCCGTCGCTCGGCACGTTTACCAAACCAATAAAGGGGGTAGGACTTATTGTCCTTTGGATCAATCGGCACGAATTCTCTCGAGCGCTGGCGCCGCGGTTTGCACAAATGTGCTCCATGAAGTACGGGACGACAAACGCCAGCGAGGCTCAGCGGGACCTTGCCAAAAACCATGCTCGGAAGGTTTCTCGCTGCTTTCTGCAGGACATCGCTCAGGCGGTTGCCGAGGTTGCCCAATCCAAGGAAGAGCGCTGGAGCTACACCCAGCCCCTTTTGGATGGGGAAGCCAGCCACGCCGCTGTCAGCATCGATGGCACTTGCATGGTCTTTTGCCAAGATGGCTGGCGCAGCGCCATGGTAGGCACGATTTCGCTCTACGATCTATGGGGCGAGAGGCTGTACACCACGTACGTGGCCTCGGCGCCTGAATACGGCAAAGCCGCTTTCCTGAAGAAGATGGAACCCCATACTTTCAAAGTTCCAGTCGGCGGAAGCGGTCGGTTCCGCCGCATGCGGGGAACAGAACCGCAAAATGACCTCGGTTTAACCTTCACCGTAGGTGAAAGTTATGCTCCTATGCTGACACCGAATACGGCGGAGCGTTGCCATACAAAACGACGTAGTTGTTAATGTGAACAACGAGTGGTTGACATGTTGCTTCCTGATTTGTTTCGTTGGGAAAAACAGCCAATAATCCAAAAGGCAGGAAGCCACAATGAAGGTCAAACGCAAGGCAATTTACAATGGCGAAACCGCACTGCCAAGGATCAAGTTCCAGAGCCAAAGCCTGACCTCGTTCGCCGGTTTGGTCCTTTTTCAAGCCTTCTTTTCCAAGCTCGATCTCAAGGCGCGATTGACGGAGTGCTTTGGGCATTTGAAGGCCACCAGCTTTTATCATCCCGGCCTCATCATCGAGGGCCTCATCATTGACGTTATCCTCGGCTATCGCCATCTCCAAGACATGGCTCTCTACTCCGAGGACCCGATGGTCAAGCGCCTGCTAGGGGTCAATCACTTGCCAAGCGTGGCCACCGTCAGCCGGGTGCTGGCCCAAATGGATGACAAGGGCTTGAAACGATTCGAGGCCTTCAATCGCAGCCAGGTCATTGCCCGACTTCTGCAAAGCGGGTTGCGCCGGCTGACCATGGATTTTGACGGCAGCGTCCAAAGCTCCAAGCGCACCGCCGAGGGGATGGCCGTGGGCTTTAATCCCAAGAAAAAGGGTCAGCGCAGCTACTACCCGCTTTATTGCACCATTGCCCAGACGGGCCAGATCCTCGATGTGCTCTATCGCTCTGGCAATGTCCACGACTCCGAAGGCTGCATCGAGTTTGTTCGCCAATGCATTCGTAGCATTACCGACGAGCTGCCATGGATGACGATTGAGACGCGCATGGATGGGGCCTTCTTTAGCGACGCTATCGTCGGAGCCCTCAAGGCCGAAGGAGTCCAATTCACCATCTCGGTGCCCTTTGAACGGTTTGCCGAGCTAAAATCCATGATCGAAAAACGCACCATCTGGTGGCCGGTTTCGGGGATGAAGAACCCAACCGGCTATTTCGAAGACAAGTGGAAGCCCAAGTCTTGGGATCGTCGTCTCCGGTTTCTGTTCATCCGCCGCACCAACCCCACTCCCCAAAAAGGCCCCATCCAGCTCGACCTCTTTGCTCCCGAAGAGACCCAATATGAATACAAGGTCATTGTGACCAACAAATCCCAAGGGGCGCGCAAAATCGTTCGATTTCACGAAGGCCGTGGTCAGCAGGAAAACGTCTTCAGTGAGCTTAAAAGCCAGGGCCAGCTCGATTACGTCCCGTGCCGCAAGTGGATCGCCAACAAGCTTTTTCTCATGAGCAACATCGTCGCTCACAACCTGACCCGGGAACTCCAAATGCAGTCCCACTCTCCGGATCGCGGCACCACCGAGAAGCGCTCCCCCCTCTGGATCTTCGAGGGCTTGGCGACATTCCGGCAGAAATTCCTCCAGCGCGCCGGCCGCCTCGTCCAGCCCAAACGCAAGCTGACCCTGGTGATGAACCTCAACCAGACCGTCAAGAGCGCTTTTCACCGATACTTAACCGCCCTTACATCGTAGCGCCCCCTTCTAGTTTACGCCTGTAACTTTGCAACGCTGGGGTATACATTGTGGACGAAGATGAGATTTATGCGCTGGATGCGGTCACCGGAGAGCCCCCAGGAACGGCAGAAGAGCTGCTAGCTTCGCTTGACTCGTCGGTCCGAGGCATTGTAATCGGTCCGAATGGTCGTCTCTATGTTACGTTGAGTGATGGGCGGGTGAGCGCTATTGATCCG
>JAHEOI010000239.1 GCA_018610125.1 Verrucomicrobiota bacterium | reverse complement strand
TTTGGTGCCGTTCCCCAAGAGCAGATACAAGCCGGGATCGAGCGGTTGGGAAATGTCTTAAGGCGCTTCATGGATTGACCGCGAGGTCCGAAGGAGCTGCGGTCCCTGCCACGTGGTATCCGGAAAAGGCAAAGCGCCGCACACGCCGCTACTCCGCCTTGGGGCTGTCGAGAGCATGGGCGAGTGGAAGTGGAAGTGAAAGTGAAAGTGAAAGTGAAAGGGGAAGGGGAAGGGGACGGGGGACTTGACCCCCTCATCCCGGGGGCCACTGCATTGCTCGCCCTCCGAGGATGTGGCAATGGAGGTGAGGAACCGACTCGCCGGCATGGGGGCCGTGATTAAGAACGAGCCGATAGCCGTCTTTGGAGAGTCCAATCTTTGAGGCCACTTCCGCCGCCTTAAGAAGGAGGTGCCCCAACAGCTCCTTATCGTCGCTTGTTGCGTCGCCGATTCGTGGAATCGGCTTTTTGGGGACAACCAAAACATGAGTCGGGGCCTGGGGGTTGGCATCGTGAAAGGCCGCCACTTGGTCGTCCTCGTAAACGATATCAGCCGGAATCTCACGGGCGATAATCTTTTCAAATAGTGTCATAGATCCTCCTCGGCGCTCTGCTAATGGATCAGCAGTCCACTCCGACCAGTCGTTTGGGTGGTCTTGGCGGCACCGGCCCAGCACGTGCGGAGATAGTCCACAATCTGATCCCGTAGGCGATGACAACGTCGACTCCACCGTTTGTTGCCTGTCAATCGCTTGACACACCGACGTAATTCTTTGACATGGAGCAGCTGAGGGGAATCACCCAGAGCCGACTCCATCCGTTCGCGCAATTGCTGGAAAAATGCGAGCTCATAATGTGTCGTGCAACATTCTTCGGCCATCTGAGCCAAATCGAGCTCTTTGACGTCTGTCGCCTCACCCGCCGTGCTGTGAACCTTAACGCCGGAGCCGAGCTTGCGCAGCACGATCGCCAAGGCGTCGGCAAATTCGTCGACGCCGATGCAAGTCCGCTGCAATTCGTGCTGAAAATAGTGTGAAACACTCGCCGCGGCCTCCTCAAGCAGGGTCGGATCGATCGGAGACGAGACCTTCTGGACCAGTTCAATCGTCAAGGCTTCGGCTGAGCAAGGAATGAGCTCACCTGCTTTGGTCTTAAATACCAGGCAATCGGAGTGTAGCTGAATCATTTCTCTTTTCCTCAAGCTTTTGGACTTCTTGCACGAACTCGTTGATCTCTTCAAACCGCCGGTAAATGCTGGCGAAACGAACATAGGCGACCTTGTCGAGCTCTCGGACACCTTCCATGACCCGTTCCCCGATTTCCATGCACGGAATCTCGCGCTCGAAGCGGTCGGTGATCTCGTCGACGACCCTTTCAACCAGCTCCTCGATCTGCGGCGCACTGACCGGTCGCTTCTGGCATGCCTTTCGCAGCCCCGCCAAGATCTTTTCCTTGGAGAACTCTTCGCGTTTGCCATCGCGCTTGATCACCATCAATCCCTCGTGCTGGATCTCCTCGTAAGTGGTAAAGCGCTGATGGCACTTAACGCACTCTCGACGTCGCCGGATTGTGGCTCCCTCTCGAGAGAGACGCGAATCGATGACCTTGTTTTCTTGGTAGCCGCACTTGGGGCAACGCATAACAGCCCAATCTAAAAGCCCACTCTTAAATGTAGCCGTTTTTTTATAGGTCCACAAGATATTGCGGTCAAGAATGAGCTGAATTAAGCATTGAATTTGTGCTTGGGCTGGGGCATACTGCCGGTGTAAAGCCTGAAAACCCCGAGACACGAGGAATGTTATGTACTTTGGTGTCGATTACCACCCCGAGCATTGGGTCTACCCCTACGCCGGTACGCAAGAGGACCCTGAGGCCCGCTGGCATCGGGATGTCGAGCTGATGGCCTCGGCCGGCGTCAACGTCGTCCGCATGGGCGAATACGTATGGGGCCTTTGCGAGCCGGAAGAGGGGTATTACGATTTTGACTGGCTATGGCGGCTCATGGATCTCATGCGGCAGGCGGAAATCGAGGTCGTCTTGGCCACCCCCACTGCGGCCCCGCCGGTTTGGCTGGCTAAAAAGCACCCCGAAATCCTTCCGGTTGACGAGCAGGGGTTAACGCTTCACGAGGGGACGCGACACGCCTATTTTGCCAATAGCGATGTCTATTGGGAGTACAGCCGCAACATTGTGACCGCAATGGCGAAGGCCTTGGGCCATCACCCTCAGCTTATTGCCTGGCAAATCGACTGCGGAGTCGGTGCGCACACGACCGAGTTTTCTTACAATGAAGAGACGCGTAAGGATTGGCATGCGTGGCTGAAGGCCAAGTATAAGACCATCGACCGGCTCAATGACTGCATGGGCACCCGTTTTTGGGGGCAAACCGTAACCGATTGGTCGGAGGTGCCGATGCCGATGCGGGCGCCGACGGTCCACAATCCTGCGCTGGTGCTCGATTGGATGCGCTTCTCGAGCGATTCCCTGGTCGCCTACATCAAAATGCAGTCCGACCTGCTGCATCAGTTGACGCCGGACAAGCCGGTGACGACGCTCTTGCGGGCATTGACCCGGCATTATGATCATTTTGATGCGGCCGAGGCCGTCGACTTCGTCTCCTTGGATAGCTACGCGACCGTCAAGTCGAGGGCGGCGCAGAATGCGATGGAGGTCGACATCATGCGGTCGCTCAAGAAAGACGGGGTGAGAATGCCGGGCGGGGGGCATGGCTTCTGGGTGATGGAACAGAAAGCAGGGCAAGTGAATTGGCAGGAGGTCAATTCGTTGGTCCGGCCGGGTGTGGTTCGCCTCTTTACTTATCAGTTGCTTTCTCGCGGTGTTGATGGGGTCCTCTATTTCTTTTGGCGCCAGCCGCGTATCGGCTCGGAAAAATTCTATGGCGGGGTCCTGACCCATGACGGGCGAGGCGACAATCGAGTCTATGAAGAGATTCGCCAAATTGGCGAAGAGATGAAATTGCTCGGCCCGATCATCCAGGATACCCAAGTCTATGCCGACACCTGCATCCTCGTCAGCCACGACAATATCTGGTCTCAAAAGCTGCCCAAGCAGCCCAATCAGCACTTCAACGTGAGGGATCATGTGCTGCTGTTTTATTCGGCCTTGCACGACATGGATATCCCCGTTGACTTTGCCCGACCGACGGACGATTTGTCGCGCTATAAGGTTGTTATTGCCCCGTCGCTACAATTGTTGGCAGGTGGGGAAGCGGATTTGCTAAAGCTGTACGTCCAGAATGGCGGGGTGCTGGTGAGCACCTTCAACACAGCCTTGGTCGATGAGCACCACATCGCGCCGGATGATGGAATTCCCCATGACCTGACCGATCTCTTTGGCATGGAAATCTCGGAATTTGATCCGATTTCGCCCGACGAGCCGAATTACCTGGTTTTCAAAGGGACCTTCCCGACAAGCCATCTCCATCCCGCCCGGCTATGGTGTGATGTAATCGAGCCGAGAGGCTGCCAGGTCATCGCGACGTATGGCAAGGATTTCTATGCCGGCAAGCCGGCGATGACGGCGAATGATTTCGGCCTCGGTAAGGCGGTGTACATCGGGACGATGAGTCACCAGTATTTCTACTCCGATCTGATGCATTGGCTCCGTCAGCTCTGTGGGATTTATCCCTTGCTCAAAGTCCCGGACAAGATCGAGGTGAGCATGCGGCAAAAGGAAGGAACAAAGCTATTCTTCCTATTGAACCATGGGAACAGCCATGTTACTGTCCAGTTTTACAAGCCGATGCACGATTTCCTAACCGGCACGACCTTTACTGGAAAATACGATATTCCACCACATGGCGTGGTCGTACTCGATGAGCAGCCGACGACATCCCGATTTGAAGCCTCAGAAGCAGCAGCCGAAACGGCATGAAAAGTCGGATTCGACTGCCAAGGCGCGCGAGCAAATCCTCAGCCAGTGGCATGGCTTTGATGTGGGCGCCCACCGTGAAGAGAAGACGGTAAGGGCGCAGCCGCTCGAGTCCGTGGTGAAGAACGTCCTTGACGGACTCTCTCTGGAAAAACGGCGTTCCGAAACCGAGATCGTCAAGGTTTGGAACCATTCATTGGATCCCAAAATCGTCGCCCACGCCCAGCCGACCGGACTGCGAAAAGGGACGCTCTTTGTCTCGGTCGATAGCAATGTCTGGCTCTATGAGCTTATTCGCTATCGTCGGCGGGAGATTCTGGAACGCCTCCAATACAGCTTCGGCCGGGAGACCATCGCCCGGCTCTCCTTCCGAGTCGCACAATAAGCCGCCGATCGGCTTATTTAAGTGTCTGCTTTAGGAAACGGATCCCCTTGGTGGCGATTTCGTTCCGGGTCGGCTCAAACTTGCGCCAGATCGCGGCGGCTCGAGCAATCACCTTGACTTCCGGAGTGAAGGACTCGATCACGACATCTTCGTTGTAGCGGACTTGCTTAAGCGCCGACGCGATCGATTCCCAATCGATGTGATCCTTGCCCGGAGTGCCACGGTCATTGCCGCATGCGTGGAAGTGTCCCAGGCGCTTGCCGGCTTTACGAATGGCCTTGGCCGGATCCTTCTCCTCGATGTTCATATGGAAGGTGTCGAGGTGGAGCTTGAGCGCGGAGCTGCCGACATCTTTGATCAAGTTAAGCCCTTGGTCGCACGTGTTGATGAAATCGGTTTCAAACCGGTTGAGTGGCTCCAAGCAGATTTGCTTGTTTCGTTTTTCGGCGTAGCTCGTAAGGGCCTTCAGGTTTTTGACGACCGTTTGCCACTGTTTGCGATAGTCTGCGGCTGAGACCGCTTCGGCCCTTCCGACCGACGAGTAAACCGGGCCGATGAGACTTGGGCACTCCAAGACAACCATCTGATCCAATAAGGCCTTCATGTAGTCCATGCCGGTCTTTTGGTCTTTGGCGGGGCCTCGCAAATCTCGACCGGGCCCCATTGCAGCGCAGACAGAGCCGCAGCTCAGCTTCGCTTTATCGAGCTCGGCCTTGATCCGCTCCGGATCGATGTGGGAAGGATCTTCAATCGCCAGCTCGACGGTATCGAATCCCCACCGCTTGAATTGCTTGAATAACGAGGTGCTCTCGTTCGTGAACGGTGATGTGAATAAAAAGGTATTAATGCCAAATCTCATATGCTACGATGATCCTTTAACGTTTTGGCTCGAGGCTATGCAAAAAACGATTTATGTCAAAATTTTTCCACAAAGAGGAGTGCCCGCGACGGACGCCGATAATGACAGAGGGAGCAAGAGAGTGTCGGAGTGTCGGAGTCGATGAGTGGATAAGCATCAAGGATCAAGGACCCTAACAGTTGAAAAAACGCCTTCGCTTGTTCATCCTTCGTATATTATGAAAGAAAATGAGGACTTGGACGAGCTGCTCATCTGTCGGCTCGATGAGGGGGGGAAACGGGTGGAGCCATGCACCATTGTCATCTTTGGTGCCAGCGGCGACCTGACGAAGCGTAAGCTGATCCCGGCGTTGTATCATCTCTATTGTGAGGATCTTTTACCGGACCCATTCCGGATTGTTGGCTTTGCGCGACGTGACAAGACGAACGAGCAATGGCGAAAGGAGCTGAAGGAAGGCTTTCAAGAGTTTGCCTTGGAGAAAGGGGCCAACCTGGAGCATTGGGAGGCCTTTGAGCAATGCGTTTCGTATTGTCGGGGCGACATTACCGAGCCGGATGCTTACCAAAAGCTGGCTGAGCACCTGGCATCGTTTGACTCCGAAGCGCTTCGAAGGAATGTGCTCTTTTATTTGGCGATCTTCCCGAGCCAGTTTGCGGGGGCTGTCCGACACCTTTATGAGAACGACCTCTTGCGCAAGAGCGGCGAAAGCTCGTATTGGCAGCGAATCGTCGTCGAGAAGCCGTTTGGTCACGACCTTGCCTCGGCCCAAAAGCTCAACACCGAGCTGACTCGCTACACTTATGAGCGGCAAATCTTCCGCATCGATCACTACCTCGGCAAAGAGACCGTCCAAAATATCCTTATTTTCCGCTTCTCAAATGCGATTTTTGAAGAGCTCTGGGATAGGAAGTCGATCGACCATATTCAAATCACTGTCGGGGAGAAGAGCGGGGTGGGGTCGCGTGGGGCGTATTACGAAGAAGCGGGCGCTCTCCGGGACATGGTGCAAAATCATCTCCTGCAAGTCATGGCCCTGATCGGGATGGAGCCACCCGTTTCGCTCGGCCCTGAAGCCATCCGCGATGAGAAAGTGAAATTCCTTCAAGCGATTCGACCGATCCGGGGAAATCGGGTCAATCAGCAAGTGGTTCGCGGCCAATACACTGCGGGGGAGGTGGATCGTCAGCAAGTGCCGGGATACAGGGACGAGTGGCGGGTTGATCCGAACTCCAATGTGGAAACCTTTGTTGCCTTGCAGATGTGGGTCGACAATTGGCGGTGGTCGGGAGTGCCGTTCTTTCTTCGGACTGGAAAGCATCTCCCGACCGGCGCCAGCGAGGTGAAGATCCAGTTTCGCCCCACCCCGCATGTCCTGTTTGCGGCCCAATGCGGCCCGAAGCTCGATGCAAACGGCATTACCATCCGACTTCAGCCAAACGAGGGGATCTCATTGCAGTTCAATGCCAAGATTCCGGGGGCCAGTACGCAGGTCCGACCGGTCTGGATGGATTTCGATTACGACCAAGAGTTTGGCACTCGAACCCCCGAGGCTTACGAGCGATTGTTGTTGGAAGCGATTGCCGGCGACCCGACACTTTTTATCCGACGCGATGAATTGGAGTCGGCCTGGCAAATCGTCGATTCGATCCGCGCCGGTTGGGATGGGCAGCTCCTATCGGAGCGCGAGTTTTATTCGGCCGGCACGTGGGGACCGGCGGCTGCCGATGACCTGCTCGAGAGGTCCGGTCGCGTCTGGCGAAACCCGAAATCAGACAGTTAGCGAGGGTTGCCTCATTGCGCCACACCTGTGAGACGACAGTCCCTATCAGGAAGCAAAAAATGAAGCTTATATGAATTATCAATTGATCCGATTTGCCTCGTCCGATCAGCTCGCCGATCAAGTCGCGACGGAATGGCTCGGCTTGATTGAGCGATCCGCCTCAAATGACACGCTCTTACACTCCGCGCTTTCAGGGGGCCGAATCACAAGGCAATTCCTGGATTCGGTTGTGAATCAAATCTCCGAAAGCCGTCAGGCCTTCAACCCGGCTCGCCTGTTCTGGGCGGATGAGCGTTGTGTCCCGCCCACCGATCCGGAAAGCAACTTCCGTTTGATCGAGCAACATCTGATCACACCGCTGGCTATCCCAGAGGATCATCGGACCCGAATCCAAGGCGAGCTGAATCCCGAGCAGGCTGCCAAACGCGCGGATGATGCAATCAAGTGGCAGGTGCCCGATCGCGTGGGAGCAATGCCCGCATTGGACCTTGTCTTTCTTGGAATGGGCGAAGATGGCCATGTCGCATCGCTCTTCCCCGGTGGACCGGAACCCGATCCCGCGAACGAGAAGGCCTACCAAGCGGTGGTCGGGCCCAAGCCGCCGGGTCAGCGGGTGACCCTGACTTATGCCGCAATTCAAGCCGCCCACCGAGTTTGGGTGCTCGCATCAGGTGAGGGCAAGCAGGAGGCCTTGAGCGCGTCTCTCCATCCCGAGGGCAAGACCCCGCTCGCTCGCGTGCTCCAATCGCGGTCAAATACCCGGATCCTGACGGATATCCCAGATTAGTGATATCCCTAAACAGCGTTAACGATAACGTGAAGAGATTTTTAAGAGAAAAAGGACAATTTGAGAAAAAATTTTGAACAGAGGCTGGGCTGTCGGGCTCCAATTAATGTCGTTCTGCTCGCTAAGGGTTGGCAGATTGGTCCTGCTGGTAATGGGGCCTGAGCAGGAAAACCGAAGAGGGCCTCATTACGTTTCTGAACGCCTGAGCGAAGGCGTAAGACCAGATCGCTAAGAAGGAGTCGGAGTCCGCGCTCCGGCTCCTTTTTCTTTACAGCCCCTTACCGATTTACAGGTTGGGCGGCGTCGTTGTAAACTGATTATTTGCATGAAGCACTACTTGGATTTCGAGAAGCCGATCGTTGAGCTCCAGCGCAAGTTGGACGATCTCAAGATGCACCCGGAAAATCATTCGCTGGGAATCAGCATTGAGGAAGAGATCGCTCAAATCGAGCGCAAAATCGAGGAGACGCGGCGGCAGATTTTTTCACAGTTGACGCCGTGGCAGCGGGTGCAGCTTGCTCGGCATCCGAAACGCCCCTACACGCTCGACTATCTGAACGAGGTCTTTGACGGGTTTTCGGAGCTGCATGGGGATCGGGCATACGGGGACGACCAAGCAATGGTGGGCGGATTGGCCCGCTTGGAAGGCCACAAGGTAATGGTGGTGGGCACGCAGAAAGGCCGTGATACCAAGGAGAATATCCGTAGAAACTTTGGGGCCGCCCACCCGGAGGGGTATCGGAAGGCGCTTCGGCTTATGCAAATGGCCAATAAGTTTGACTTGCCGATCATTACGTTGATTGACACCGCGGGTGCTTATCCCGGCGTGGGGGCAGAAAAGCGGCACATCGCCGAGGCGATTGCGGTCAACCTGCGCGAAATGATGTTGATGGAGGTGCCGATTCTCTCGGTCGTCATCGGTGAGGGTGGCTCCGGAGGAGCGCTCGGGATCGGTATCGGCGATCGCCTGCTGCTCATGGAAAATGCCTATTATTCGGTCATCAGCCCCGAAGGATGTGCGGCAATATTATGGAAAGACCGTTCTTCGGCTCCCAAGGCGGCCGAATCGTTAAAGATTACGGCCAATGACCTTTTGGAAATGGAAATTGCCGATACGATCGTGCCGGAACCGTTGGGGGGCGCGCATAATGATTTTAAGACTGCGGCAGACTCGCTTAAGGGATACCTCCTTGAGCATTTGGCAAGTCTTCGGCGCTTATCACCCAAGGAACGCCTCGAACAGCGGTACGCGAAGTACCGATCGATCGGGCATTACATGGAGAAGGAAACCGAGAAGGAGTCGGAATCGGTGTGATGGCGACGAGGCGTTATGCTGTATCCATTGAGGTTTGAACCGGTTTTTCAGGAGCGGGTCTGGGGAGGGCAGCGATTAGCCGAGCTGTTTCAGAAGCAAATCCCCGGCGATGCTCCGATTGGCGAGTCTTGGGAAGTGACGGACCGTCCTGAAGCGGTCAGTACGATCAAAAATGGGCCGTTGACCGGGAAGGATCTTCACTGGGTGATGGAGAATCATCCGAAAGAGCTCCTGGGAAAAGCGAGTGCCCAGAAAGGCCGTTTTCCGTTGTTGGTGAAAATCCTCGATGCTCGGGAGCGGCTCTCCCTACAGGTCCATCCCCCTGACGAAGTCGCGGCCAAGCTCGGTGGAGAGCCCAAGACAGAGATGTGGTACATCATCGATGCCCGGCCGGGGGCACAGCTTTACGTCGGTCTAAAGAAGGGAGTGACTCGGGACGAGTTTGAGCGACGCCTTCGTGAAGGGAGTGTCGCCGAATGCTTTCATGCCGTGCCGGTCAAGGCCGGCGACGCGATGTTCCTGCCGAGTGGTCGGGTCCATGCCATCGGTGAAGGGATTGTCCTTTTCGAGGTGCAACAAAATTCAGACACAACGTATCGGGTTTTCGATTGGAATCGAGTTGGTTTGGATGGCAAACCTCGAGCGTTGCATATCGATGAGTCGTTGGCTTCGATCGACTTCAATGACTTTGAGCCGAGCGTGATTCAATCCGATCTCGAATCGGAGCCGACCGGCTCGGTAAAGTCCCTTGTCGACGATCCGCTCTTTCAAGTGGTCCTCCGCTCACTGGACTCCGGTCAATCTCGGGAGCTCAACGCAAGCGTCCCGGTGGTCCTTGGCGTCATTCAAGGCAATCTCCGGGTGCAATACGGAGCGGCAACGCTCTCATTGGAGCCGGGCCAGTTTTGTCTGGTGCCCGCGGCCTGTGACGATGTTGAATTGGGAAGCGACCACGGCAGCCAATACCTCCATGCCGCGCCGCGGTGAGTCTTGCGTGCGAAGGAATCCAAAAAGCACATGTCGCCGGAGCTGAAGAACTTTTTTTTGCGGTGGCTCATTACCACCGCATCCGTGCTCGTTGCGGCGGGCATCGTCCCCGGGATTCATTGGGATCAATGGGGCACCCTCTTTATGGCCTCGCTTTTGTTGGGGGTCCTCAATACGTTGGTGCGCCCGGTGCTGGTGTTGGCAGCATTGCCATTGGTTGTGGCCTCCCTCGGGCTTTTCATGCTCGTCATTAATGCCCTCCTTCTCTATTTCGTCGGAGTCTTATTGAGTGAGCATTTTATTGTTGAAAGCTTCACGGCTGCCTTCCTGGGGGCGCTGGTGATCAGCATTGTCTCGCTCTGGCTTAATCTCCTCTTTGGGGCTCAGGTTCACACCCAGACGCAACGGTTTGAGCAAAGAACCTCGACATCCGGGAGGCCCAGTTCAGGCTCACGGAGGTCGAAAGATGAAGACGATGACGATGGCCCGGTGATTGATGTCTAGCTAGCGGTGTTTTTGGTAGGCGATTCGCAGTGTCGGAAAGCCTTGCTTGCGAAAGTCGTGCTCGAATTCGGTTTCGATTGCCGCCAAGGAGAGAGGCGTCGCCCTCGGTCGAAAAGCGTGGCCAGCCTCGAAGACTTCGATCATCTGGTGAAAATAGTCGCGGTTGTCGGTCCGCAAATAAACCATCCCGCCCGGCACCAACTTTTCAGCTGCCAGGACCGCAAAACTGCGATTGATCATCCGTCGTCGATTATGACGTCGTTTCGGCCAGGGATCGGGAAAGTAGATGTGGAGCGCATGAATGGAGCGAGGCGGTATTAAATAAGTCAAAAAATAGCTCCCTTCGAGACGAAAGAGGCGAAGGTTGTCTCTCAATCCGGTGCGTCGGGCTTTACGATCAAGCTTGCGCATTCGGCCCAACAATCGTTCGACCGCCACGAAGTTACGATCCGGATGCTTCTTGGCATAAGCCGAGATGAAGGCACCATCGCCGCTTCCAAGCTCCACTTCAATCGGTTGCCTCTTTGGGAAGAGGTTGAGTAAGTGGATAGGCTCGACAAACGATCCAGGGTGGGAGATCAGCGTCGCTCGCTCAGATTCCGCACGCATAGACGGGGCGCATCAGGCCTGAGAGGCATTCTCCTCTTGACGGTCCACAAACAGGGCAAGCGATGCGGTGTAACCGTGCAGGAAGTTCTGATCGCCGACCGGTCCAATCTCCCCGTTGCAAAAGAAGCCGGTTACCCCGAGATCCCGGAAGTGGGATTGGACGGTCGCGGCATCGTGATCGGGGACACCGAAGAGGCCTTGGCCTCGACCATTGCAGGAGCACAGGCATCCTCCGTACGTGACCCGATTCTGCAATCGGTCCGCGGTCTGTGTCAGCAGCGTTTGGAGATCTTCATCGGCGGTTTCCGCGTCGCGGCGTTGAAATTGGAGTGTTTGGCCGTTTCTGGGGAAGCCCCCGACGACAAGACTCCCTGTCTGGGGGTCCGCACCGATAAGGTTGCGAATCAAGAAGTCGCCCCGATGAAATTCATCCAAGTACTCGTTGACGACGATTCCGACAAAAAGGTTGCCACGGGTCTTTTTCTTCGCTTCCGGCGGGAGCTCATCGAAGGTCTCCAAAAGGACCTGGTAAGCGGGCCGGTTGCCGATCTCATGGATGACATTGCCTTCCGCCTTGGTGATCGTCCAGGTGTCACCGATCGGGGTGCATCCCTGGGAAATGACCCCGGTCAGCGAAGTCCGACCTCGGAAGGAAATGCCGATGCCCCCCTCCTCATAGACGTCGCCATTCCAATACAATTGGGTCCGATTGGCCGAATGGTCGCCACTTGCGAGCCCGCCAAAAACCGGCAAAGCCGGATAAGCTTGGTTCCATTGCCGCAGCCACGCTTCTCCATCCATGTGAAAGGGGTCGACAAAGACCAGCCATCCGTTGCTCTGCTCGGGAGTCACCCCGCTTTTGCTGTGCCAAAACGTTGAGGCTTCGGCGTTATTGACCTGATCTTCGGTGAACCGGCAGACATCGAGGTGAGTCTCAGGACAGTAGTAAAGGCCCAGAGTGAGCCCGGGGCGGGTTTCAAGCTCCCGTCCATCCGCGATCAGACCGTTGCTCGAGCAACCGGCAAGGATTGGGATACGAGCGTGAAGCCGCAAGAGCTCAAGCACATTCCGAGACTCTTCGAAGTAATGAGGCGTCATGAACACCAGCCCGAACGTGACTTCCGGCGCTGAAAGCCTCTCGCGTAAGCCTCGTGCCCAATCCTTGATCGCTTCCTCGTCCAGATTGCCTTCAGAAATGCCGGCAACCGAATATCCGTTGGTACTGCTCATAAACCCTTCAAGGTTGAACGATGAGATCGACCAGCTCGCCCGGGCGCAGCTTGAGCTGGGGCGGCACATTCACCACGATCGGAAGAGCCGTCTGTGGGCGATTGGCTTGAATCAATTGACGATTGGTCACCGTATGCATTTGGTTTCCGACTTTGAGGATTCGTCCGATAGCCTGGCGGCGACCTTTCGAGCGGGCGCGAACTTTGACACGGCGTCCTTTCATCTTGTTCGGGGCGTCGGTTGGAAGCGGCTGCTCGAGATACCCAACAATCCGGCTTGCCTTCCCTGATCGGATCTTTAAGATCGGATCCCCTCCGACAACATTGGCGCCTGACCGGGAGAAGACTTTGGTGGTTATTCCTTCCATTGGCGCCTTCAGCTCTTTCGGCCTCATTTGAGCTTTCGCTTGGTTGAGCCGTTTGGCTTGGACTTCGATGGCCGCTCGGATGGCGTCCGGAATGCCCGCCATCCGATTGGTGCCTGCGGCGTGATCGTCTCGAACACTCTGGAGCTCTTGCTCAATCTGCTGCACCAAGGCTTCTTTCTCACTCACCTGACCCTCAAGGGATTGGGCACGTGCCTGAGTCTGCTCCAAGATGGCGGTGGACACAACGTCATCCTGATGGAGGGATGTCATTCGCGAGACATCGTTCTTGGCCTGGTGCAGACTGGCTCGGG
>JAHEOI010000238.1 GCA_018610125.1 Verrucomicrobiota bacterium | reverse complement strand
CCCAAGAGACCGTACCGCCGTATTGAGTGAACGCCCATCCTTGAATTTGGCTTCCGGGCTCAAGGCCGACTTTTTGTACCGGGATCTCGAGTCGTATCCACTTGCCTGCCTCGGGGAGCTCGCCCATCAAACGGCGGCTCGACGTGCCTTTCTTGCCATAATCGATCCGGTCTTCTCCCCAAGCCGCACGATGTTCCCAACCGCCGTCATTGAACTGGAGCAGGATCTCTTTGGGTGGATTTTCAGGATCAATGCGAACATGGCCAAAGAGGGTGTCGCCCTTGCCGACTTGGAGCTTTTGCTTGGCGCCTGTGAAATAGAATTGACCTTGTTTCTCGGTGGTGATGGTGACTGCCTTCTCGCCGCTCAGGACCGGGCCTTCCGACTTGGAGACAAAGTGCCAATCGGTCCCGTTGCCATCGCTTTTGACGTTTGCTCCTTCCGGCAATTGATCGTCAATCCAGACAAATGCTTGACGGCCTTTTGACTCGCCTTTCTTGGCTTTCTGTTTGCTTGGCTGGTAGTCGATTGCGGCGACCTTCTTGTCGATCAGCTCACGAACCGCGGCAATCTGCTTGTCGTACTCCTGAAGCTGCTTTTCTTGTTTGTCAGATGGGAGCTGCAAGGTCGGGGGTGGCAGGTAAGCATTCCCATCGAGTGGTTTGTCGGCCATGTTGTAGAAAAACGAATAGAGCTCATAGAATTCCTTCTGCTTGATGGGATCGTATTTATGGTTATGGCATTGGGCGCAGCCGACGGTTAAGCCGAGCCAGGCCGTTCCCATGGTGGAGGTCCGATCGATCGTGTAGCGTGTCCAGAGCTCTTTCGGAATGGAGCCCCCTTCGTTCGACGTGATGTTGGCTCGGTTGAACCCGGTTGCCACGAGCTGTTCCCGAGTCGGGTTCTCACGGAGGTCGCCCGCAAGCTGATCGATCGTGAACTTGTCAAAGGGCATGTTTTCATTAAAGGCCTCGATTACCCAATCGCGATACGGCCAGATCGAGCGTTTGTTGTCGAAATGCATCCCGTGAGTATCGGCGTAGCGCGCGGCATCGAGCCAGGATCGAGCCATGTGCTCGCCGTAGTGAGGGGAGTCCAAGAATCGATCGACCACGTTCTCATAGGCATCCGGAGAGGAATCGGCCAGAAATTCGTCGACTTCATCCGGTTTTGCGGGGAGGCCCGTAAGGTCAAGGGAGGCGCGGCGAATCAAGGTCCGTTTGTCCGCCTCTTTCGAAGGGGAAAGGCCTTCCTCTTCGAGTCGGTCCAGCACAAAGTAATCGATCCCGTTCTTAGGCCACGCTTCGTTTTCGACTTCGGGAAGCTCGGGGCGCTCAATCGGCTGAAACGCCCAATGCCTTTCCCACTCGGCTCCCTGCTCGATCCATTGGCGGATTGTCTCAATCTGGCCTTTTGGCAATCGTGAGCCGGAATCCGGGGGCGGCATCCGTTCCGACTTATCTTCGGCGGTGATTCGCTGATAAAGGCGGCTTTTTTCGGGCTTACCCGGGACAATCGCCTTATAGCCTCCGAGATCAAGGAATGCCTTTTCTCGCTTATAGAGCCGAAAATCGGTTTGGGCGTTGTGAGCGCCCGGTCCATGGCACTTGAAACAGTTGTTAACAAAAATCGGGCGGACGTCCCGGTTAAAGTCGACTGTTTCGCCGGCACCGTTGGCCGAAATCGGGCCGCCGTGGTAGCTCCAAAGCACTCCGGCCACTGCCAATAATAAAAACCGCGCTTGCATAGGGATTTTCCGAAGTCGTAAACGCATTCACACTTTTTAAATGGTCCACCATTAGATTATTCCGAGTGGCGTGGCATGTCAAAAGCCGTCTTGGAGGGGTAGTTGACCGTGCGGAGGTGAGGTTGGGTATGGATGGGTGCGGGTGAGGCTGTTTTGCGGGCAATGCCTGTCATAACGACGGTTGTAAGGCGACGGTGGTAAGGGGCGGCAGTCCCCTGCCGACCGTCTTTGGCAAAGCAGTGCGGTGCGCGCTACGGAGAGAGCAGACCGGCGGTCTGTGCAACGGCAGACCAAGCGGTCTGCGTTACGCAGAGGGCAGACCGACGGCCACAAAGGTTTCACCCCTCGTTCTTTTTTCGAAAAAAGATAAGGTGTTGTCGCGGTAAGACTTCACTTGTGCGAATCCATTCGAAAGGCAACACTTGAGCCTCTTTTATCACTTGGGCTTCCGTCATTTTATGGAGCGGCTTGATCGGGATTGAGGGATCTTCGGCACGGTACTCGGCAAAGACGACCCGTCCGCCCGGCTTCAATGCCGTCCAGATTGATTTCAGCATTTCGTATGGGTGGGAAAATTCATGATAGACATCGACCAGCAGGACCAGATCAAGCGTGGCTTTGGGCAGCTTGGGATCGGTGACCGTCCCATGGATGGTTTTGACATGCTCAATGCCGGCCTCTTCCAGGTTCTTTTTCAATAGCTTGAGCATTTCTGTTTGGATGTCGACGGCGTAGACCGTACCTTTAGGGCCGACCGCGCTTGCCAACCGGCGCGTGAAATAGCCGGTGCCGGCCCCGATATCGGCCACCGACTGCCCCTTTTTCAAGTTGAGCTCTTCCACGAGCTGGTCGGGGTGCTCCTGTTTTTTGCGCTCTGGGCGTTCAAGCCACGCGGCGCCTCGATGCCCCATGACTCGCGAGATCTCTCGACCCATGTAAAATTTTCCAATTCCATCGGGATCGTGATCGTCTCGATGTTGATACCGAGAGTCCGAGTCATTTTCAGGATCGGCTGACTCGTTGTCGTCAGCGGCGATGAGAAGCGGTGTCAAGAGGAGCGCCAATGTCATCGAGGCGAAAAGGGGAATGGATTTTCGAGCCCAAGCCTGCTGAGGCAAGATTGCGTGGAACGGTTTCATAACGAGCACCATAGGGAGCCGCCGAGCGAGAGACAATCGAAAAAGCTATGTATCAAGTCCAGAAAGTCGAGTCATTGAACATACCGGAATTGGAGCCTTACTTGACGTTGCGGCATACCGAAGAGCACCGGCGAAAAGGGATCTTTGTGGCGGAAGGGGAGAAGGTGGTGCGTCGTCTCTTGGAGACGGACTACACAATTGTCTCCATGCTGCTAACGCCCGCTTGGCTGCCCGTGCTGGAGCGGTCGCTACAGGAACGTCCGGAATCGATCCAAGTATTCTTGGCGGAGAAGCAAAAGATGGAACAGCTCACAGGCTTTCCATTTTATCAAGGTGTCCTGGCGGTCGCGAAGATCCCCCGGCTTCCTGCTTTGGGGGAGGTATTGGCAAGTAATCCCAGGCCTTACTTTTTTGCGGCGATCGATTCCGTGCTGAATGCGCAGAATCTTGGTTTGGTCGTTCGCAATTGCGCCGGACTGGGAGCTCAGGCGCTCTTGGTCGGCGAGACCTCGGGGAGGCCATTTTTGAGAAGGGCTGTCCGCAATTCGATGGGGAGTCTCTTTTGGCTGCCCGTGGTCGAGCTGACCGACTTGGTTCAATCGTTGTCGGTGCTGCGGGCGCACGGGGTGAAGAGCTGGGCCGCTCATCCCTCGCCTTCCGGAAAGCGGCTTTCTCAAGCGGCTTTCGACCGGGATTGTTGTCTTGTTTTTGGCAGTGAAGGCTACGGGATTTCAAGCTCGGTCCTTGAAGCGTGTGACGAATCGGTTGCGATTCCGATGCATCGGGGAGTTGATTCGCTCAATGTCGGGAACGCAACCGCGGCCTTCCTTTACGAGGTGAACCGACAGCGGGGCAGTGGCTGATCCCGACCTTTTTCCAGATCCTTAGGAATGCGATTGACGCGATCGCTCGAAGAGCTTGTTATGCAGATAGGTCTGGTCTTTTGACGAAAGGCTGAAACTAAAGAAGTGCGTCATGAGTCCCTTGGCGCGAAAATGCTCGTCGGTCAGCACCTCCAAAAAACCGTTAAAGTCCAGCGATCGCACCAAAATATGCTCGCCGATTTCCGGTGTCGGCGCACTTACTTTGCGGCAATCGCGAGCGATATAAAGGTAGGTCGTCCAATGGATCGCACCCGGGAACATATGGGTGCCCAACAATTCCCAGTCGGAGCTCTGAAGCCCGGTTTCCTCCAAGAGCTCTCGTTTGGCTGCGTTCAATGGCTCTTCGTTCGGCTCCTTACGTCCGCCGAACATGCCGAGGAAGGCGCCCCGGTGCGGCTGCTTCTCTTCCGCAATCAGGACCTGGTCGCCCATAACGGGAATGATTTGGACGGAATCGGGGCGCCTGACCGCTTCGTAGGTCTCGGTTGAGCCGTCGAAAAGCGTCTGGTCCCATTGGTAGATATCGTAAATGATCCCGGCGTAAACTCGCTTTGCGTGTGAGGGGATTTGCATTGTTGTATTCAGTCTCGATTAATCGGCTCCTCGAATGCTCATTCTTGACTCACTCGGCTTTTCTGGGGCCCTTCGCGACGATCGGGTCGCCGAGAACGGGCGGCAGGACACTGACCAGCCATACGGCCAGATAGAGTAGAATCGGAAAGGCGATTCTAGCCTGATCCCGTCGCAATCCCCGGCTGATGATCGACGCCGCCTTATCCGCATCCATCAGCATTGGCATCCAAAATTGGTTCATGGCGGTGATGCGACTTTCGACAAAGCCGGGGTAAACCACCGAGATCCGGACGCCCTCCGGTCTGAGCAGAGGGCGGAGCGCTTCTCCATAAGCTTTGACAGCCGCTTTGCTGGCCGAGTAGGCCGGGGCGCTCGGGAAGCCTCGGAAGGCGGCCATGGAGCTCATTAGGGCGATCTGACCGTTCCTTCGTTGCCGCATCCGTGGCAGGAGGGGATGGATCGTATTGAGGACCCCGTCCAAATTAATTGAAAAGATCCGTCGGGCATTGTCGTCGCTCTCGGTGTCGCCGGCTGCTCCCCCTGAAATGCCGGCGTTTGCAATGGCCAGGTCAAACGGCTGCGTGTCGTCCCATTGCAATAGGGTTTCCGCAAGCGCCTTGCGATCCGTGACGTCCTGGGTAGCGATGTCTACTTGGGCCCCTAACGCTTGGCAGTTTTGAGAGACGGTTTCCAACCGGTCGCGGTTTCGCCCCACAAGTCGCAAGCGCCTTCCGCTGCCGGCGTAATGCTTGGCCAGCCCTTCGCCGATGCCGCTGGAGGCTCCTGTAATCAGGATCGAAGCGGGAGATCGCATAACACGGCGCCGAAAACGAGTCATGGGAGGTTTGTCTCCAAGCCGCATCGCCTTTATCGTTCACCGCTTAGCAGGCCGATATGGGTCTTGCGTTGGAAGGTTCCCTCCGCCCTCAGAAAATGTATCGGCGAGGCGTTCGGCAGCGACAATTCGATGCGGTTAAAATCGTAACCCGTTAACATGCCCTGACGGGCCTGAGGCAAAACGCCTCGCTAGGGCTCTTGTTTGAGCAAGAAGTAGATCAGGCCCTGCGCGATGAGCAATACGCCGACAAGCGAGACCCAGATGCTGGTGATGATGACGCCCGGGATTGCAATGAAAAGACCGAGGCAGATCAATGCGAATTGGACCCGTTCGGCAGGGGTGCGATACCCTTCCTTGGTCACGCTTGGGACGCTATCTCGGAAATCGTTCTCACTTGAATTGGAACTGTTCGTGTTAGCCATAATTCGGTCGTCTGTTCTCGATTCCATCTCGGGCTAGATTCCATTCGCCCGACTCGCCGTGCGCAAAACGGCATTACTCAACCACACTTTGCTTGGTTTAACAATGCTTGACTCAAGGTGTGGAAAATGAGAATGGCATGCGATAAGGAGAGGGGATGAGTGGGTGACAGGGGATTGTAAGGCGCTTACAGGCGCTTACCTGGTGGTCCTCCGTGATAGGGACGGTCGTTCTCGACGTCCCACATGCGTTCCGAATTGTTCCCAAATGAGCTTGCTGAAGCAAGCTGCGAAAAATCTCGATATGTTATTCAAGCCGATGCGACTCTATCCGATCTTGGCCCTTCTCCTCGGACTCGGGGCCTCCCTCTTTTCGTCGTGTACTTCATCTCGGGAGGGCGTGTCTCAGGAGCCCTTGAAAAGGGAAGCGACCGGACAAATGGATCCCAAAGCGGACAGCGATTACGATGGGCGAGCCAATGCCCAGGAGCAACGCGAGGGGACTGACCCGAAGGATCCCAAAAGTGTCCGTTTTGTCCGTTTGGCTTACTGGCGTTTCAATGACAGCTCCATGGAAGGTCTGGATGGACAGCAGCCGATGGATCGCCAAGGTGTCGGCACCGTCCCGAGCTTTTCCGGCAAGGCGCTCCGATTGAATCCGGAGGTCTCGGATGCCCGGTTGCGATATCGAGCTGTGGAGCCGGACGGCGATGCCAATATCAACCTCCGCTCGGGTGCCGTCCGCTTTTGGTTTCGACCAGACTGGAGCAGTGGTGAAGGACCGGGAGCAAATGCCCAGTTAATCGGTGTCGGGAAAAGGAGCGCGGACGCAAGCTACGGTTATTGGGGGGCCTACGTGAACCCGGAGGGCACCCATATTTCCTTCGTTACGGAGGCCGGGGGGCGAAAGCAGCGACATGTCCGAGCGAAGATCGATTGGAAAGAGGGGGGCTGGTATGAGATCTTATTGGCTTACACACCCTCTTTTGTGGCGGTCGAAGTCAACGATGAGCGGTTGCGTCCGACCGGGACGGGGATTGCGCCGATCCCGCCGCGGAAAGTCCGCAATCGCAGCGGGATTTCCCTCGGTAGCAACCTCGATGGGAATGAGCCCGCGCGCGGCGCCTTCGACGAGCTCGAAACATTCAATTATCGCCCGGGTGCTGCGATCGATCGCTATTCGCTCGATTTTACCTTGAGCGCCTCCGTGAGGGCTTCTCCTCCCAGGGTCCACCTTGAATGGAAGAACAAGCCCTCGGAATCGGTCATCATCAAGCGCCGGCGCTACGGCCAACAAGAGTGGACGACTTTGGCCACCGACTATCAAGGGTGGTCGTATACCGACGCCGGCGATCTCTTATCGCCCGGTGAGCGTTACGAGTATCTGATCCATCCGGATCCTTATGACCCGGCTGTCGGCGCGCTCTTCGATCGCTACGTTGTCTGTGACATTGCCCCGGAGATTGTCCATGATCGGGGGCATGTCCTGCTGTTGGTCGATGAGACACTGGCGCCTCAGTTGGACGGGGCATTGACTCAGTTTCGCAAGACCCTTGTCGGAGACGGATGGCAGGTCAGCTCCGAGATCGTCCCTCGACACGACGATGATGTGTGGTCGAATAACCCGCCTCGCATTGAAAGGGTCAAAAAGCGTGTCGAGAAGGCCTACAAGGCGCATGGCGATCACCTGAAAGCGGTCATGCTACTGGGGCATGTGCCGATTCCCTTTTCCGGTCATATGAGGCCCGATGGCCATCACGATCGGCCTTGGCCGGTCGATTTCTATTATGGAGACACGGTTTATGAGCCTGATGACTGGACGGACAAGCGGCGATTTGAAGGGCGTCGCGACCGCTTGAGGAATATCCCGCCGGTGCCGAATAGGGCCGGGGACGGAAAATTCGATCAACAACGGTTCCCCTCTTCCCTTGAAGTTGCCGTGGGGCGCATCGACTTTGCGAATCTTCCCGCGGTCGGTGCTTCCGAAGTCGCGCTATTGAAACGATACCTGCGAAAGAACCGACGATATCGTCGAGATCAGTTGAACTTTCCAAAACGGGCCGCGGCGACCGGATTTATGGGAGGCGGTAAGTTGGGGGGCGATCCGAATCGTTTGATCTATAGCTATGCCTTAAAGAATGTGAGTGCCTGGTTTGGGCTCAACCAGGCTCACCTTAGGCAGGTGGACTGTTTTCGAGACAACAATCGCTATCTTTGGGGGTTCCAATTTGGGGCGGGCTACTATGATGAAATCGGGGTTGGGAATCGGGTCCATGGGCGGTCGGCCCGCGATTTTAGGAGCCCGGATAAAGCTTACCCGGCGTTTTATATACTCGATGGCTCCTATTTCGGGGAATGGCATCAGCCTGATAATCTCCTTCGGTCGGTGCTTGCCCCGCGAGATTCCGGATTACTTTCGATTTGGGGAAGGTGGTTTAAGCAGCGCTGGCAGTCATTGGCCTTGGGCGATACGATGGGCTCGAGTGTGTTGCATGCCGTCAACCACTTGGGTGAGCACAATTATGTACTGGCCGAGTGGACGGAAGGCTACAACCTCCATATTGCGATCTTAGGGGATCCGACATTGCGACTCTATCCGGTTCCGCCGCCCCATGACTTGCGGGGTCGGCGAAGTCCGGAAGGGGTTCGATTGCAGTGGGCCGAGCCGGCGCAAGACGACGGTCGCTATTTCGTTTATCGGTCATCCGACGGCATTAACGGTGCTTTCGAGCGGCTCACACCGGCGCTGCTGAAAAGCTCGCAATTCATCGATCCCGATCCCCCGGATGGGAAGCTGATTTATCAAGTGCGGACCGCCCGCGAGGTGAGCACGGGCAGCGGTCGCTTTACCAATCTGAGCCAAGCCTCGTTTGTCGGCATTCCGTGAGTCCGAGATCCTCTTATAGCCTGGATCAACGGCTGATGACGACGTGACGCTTGGGCTCCTTTCCTTTGCTGGTCGAGGCGAATTTGTGCTTTTCGGCGACCTTGTGCTGCAAGTGGCGGAGGTGCGACTTGCGAGGGGCCAAGTCGACTGTGACCGCACCTTCCTCGAGCTTGACGACCGCCTCTTCGGCTTCTTGCACTGCCCGCTGCTCGGGATCCGATTGAGAGGTATTGCCCAACTGCTGGTGGACGATCGCCTGGAGTATCTGTTGGATCTGAGGCAGCGTGTTTTTTCGGATCGTGTATACGGGTGTCCCTTCCTGCTCCGCTTCACGAAAGGCACGCTGCTTACGACGATAGTCATTCTTTGTCGTGACCACCGCGTCGGCTGCTTCGATATTGCCGGTCAGCTCGATCGACGAGTTGTATTTGTTCAAAGCCTGGCGCAGCTTGCCTTTGTTGACCCCGTAAGGCATCAGGTGAATCGCCTTCGACGGGGGCACGCCGGTTTGACGCTTGGTGCCGACACTCTCTTCCGTCTCGAAGTCCGGGGATTCGTCGTCCGCGTCTTCCAGCGCGTGCCCGGCTTGGCGTTGAACCTCCCCATCTTCGTCGAGATGCCGATTTTCCGGAGTCGCTGGAATCCCTCGCAGGATCCGGTCGACGACAGACGCGACATCCGGGTGGACCGCCATCGAAGTCCAGCTCTGAATCTCGACCAGGATGTCGAACGTGGGAGGGGCCCGCCTTTCCTGAACCGTCTTTTGGCTTCGTCGCCGTCTGGCCTCCGCGTCGCCCAGGGTGACGTTTTGAATTCCGCCGACGAGATCGGACAACGTCGGATTGGCCAACAGGTTGTCCAAGGTGTTCCCGTGCGCCGTGGCGACCAGTTGGACGCCTCGCTCGGCAATGGTCCGGGCCGCCTGGGCATCGAGCTCGTTGCCGATCTCATCAATAATGATCACCTCGGGCATATGGTTTTCGACCGCCTCGATCATGACCGCGTGCTGCCTGTCCGGACTGGCCACTTGCATCCGTCTCGCACGCCCGATCCCGGGATGCGGAATATTCCCGTCGCCTGCGATCTCATTCGAGGTGTCCACGACGACGACCCGCTTCTTGGCGGTGTCGGCAAGGACACGGGCGACCTCTCTCAACAGGGTGGTCTTTCCGACGCCCGGTTTGCCGAGGAGCAGCACGCTCTTTCCCGTGAAGATTAAGTCTTCGATCGATTTGATGGTGCCGTAGACGGCTCGGCCCACTCGGAGTGTGAGGCCGATGATCTTGCCGGTGCGATTGCGGATGGCGGAGATCCGATGCAGCGTGCGCTCAATCCCGGCCCGATTGTCTTCGCCGAATGCGCTGATCCGATCAATCACATACTGGAGGTCTTCCTCCGTCACTTCCTGCGTTGTTAAGAGGAGGGTCTCGTTCTGAAAGCGAGCTTCCGGCTCCCGTCCCAAATCCAAGACGACTTCCAAGAGCTGATTGATGTCCTCCCTTGCCTTGAGCGGCTCAAACAGATGGGGCGGCACTTTGGCGATCAGTTTTCGAAGGTCCTCGTCGATGTGGCGAGGCATTGATTCCGGTTCAATCCTGGTTTGTAAGGTGGTCATGGGGCTTTCGATCCGTCCGTTGCATCGTCCTGTGCTTGATCCGGGTCTTTCGCTTTGGCTTGGCTCTCTGCCTTCTCCTTTGACTGCGTTGGCGCGGTTTGACGCGGCTCGGTTTTTTGCAAAAAGCCTTCGAGGATCTTGAGGTGTGTGACCTTGGATCGCGGAAGCTCCAATTTGCCCTGAACCTCGCTCTCCAAGATGACCCGTGTCTCGTCGACCCGGACCACCCGACCGTGATATCGGTCGCCGTTAACGAGCTTAAGGACTTCGCTGTGCCCGTGTGACGGGAGCATGACCGCTGCCGGGATTATCATCGCAATGACCGTCAGCGCCGATCCAAGGAAAAGCGTTGGCTGTCTCATAGCGTCCTCTCGGTTTGATGTTGCTGCATTCAAGCTCTATCACTAATGTGCTCGATCTGCCCCCCATGACAAAATCAAATTTTGCTCCGCTGCGGCGGTCGGTAACCCCCGCCTGTGGTGCTCGCAAGGCTTGCTCCGACGGCCATGGCTGTCGAAATCGATGCCCGATCGGGCCCGGGGAGCACTTAGTGTAACTTCCGTCGAATACGGGACTTACGTTGACTCCTGACCTATTGATAATCCGGATTGCTCCCGATCGTAACGAGCGATTCGAGCTCGAATTTATACTGCTTTGCGGAACCTCGCAGGGGTGGGGAAGCCGGGACGGGTGTCTTTCCCTCCATTGAGCCGAGGGGGTCTTACGGGCATGAAAAAATGGCAGCTCGGTTCCAATCTTTACATTGCTTCGTTTGCCCGCCTCCAAAGCCTCATCCAAAGGGGGGTGCCAATGGATCTCCCACTGCGACAGCGAAGGCGCTTTATTGAAAAGATCCTCCCGTCTCTTTTCAAGAAAGTGTCGCTCTAGGCCTTTTGTGGCGGGGGATAAGCCGATACGGCGGGGTCCAGTGCGGGGCTTTTAAAACGGGGTTGGCTCCCCCCTGACAGGGGGGATAGCATGCCCCTTTTCAGGCCGAAACCGGGACCTTGCTAAGCTGGAAACGGCCTCCGGAGCGGTCGGGAAGGCTCAATTTTTTTGCTTATATTTAAATTTTTTTATTGTTAGCAATCTTGGGAGTTAGTAGTGTCGAAGTGTATGAATAAACAAGAACTGGTAGACACAGTCATGAAAGACAAGAATGCTCCCTTCGAATCGAAGCGAGGAGCAGAACGCGCGGTGAACGCTGTCCTGAACAGTATCACCGAAGGAATCAAAAAGGATGGGTCGGTGCAGCTTATCGGCTTCGGCACCTTCAACATCAAGCAACGGGGACCGAGGAAGGGTCGCAACCCGCAGACCGGAGAGCCGATCAAGATCAAGGCCTCCAAATCGGTCGGGTTCCGAGCCGGATCGGCCCTGAATGATGTCGCGAAGAAAGCCAAGCCGAAGAAAGCGGCTTCCACCGCGAAGAGCTCATCGAAATAGCTCATCCAGGGCCGTCAACCCGGGGTGGCCACCCGAAGGACCCAAATCTACCGGGTGGTCATCCCACTTTTCTATCCTCCCTTACCTTGCTCCTGAAATCAAGCAAAATGCACCCCGACGGCCTCGGTAAGCTGTAGGGGCATACCCTGCATTGCTTCCTTGGTAACCCCGCCCCGCCGGCTCCGGATGATGGCATGCCTGACGGTCCGGCTTGGTGCGTTCCGACCAAATGGCGGCGGACTTCTTTCTTTCCCTTATTCCTTACCAGGCTACCAAGCCCTTAATGGGTTTGCGTGGAGGTCTCGCTCTTTTGGAGGCCTTGTTCATAGAGCCAGAAGAGGCCTTGAGTCCCATTATTTTCTTTTCCGGCCGCAGCCAGGCGTTGATAGAGCTTTTCGGCGAGGTTGAGGCCGGGAAGCTCCAGGCCCATTCGTCGGGCTGAATCGATGGCAATCCCCATATCTTTAATGAAGTGCTTCACATAGAAACCGGGTGCAAAATCGCCCTTGAGCATGCGGGGAGCGAGGTTGCTTAAGGACCAGCTTCCAGCGGCGCCGCTTTCAATGCTTTTGAGGACGGAATAAGGATCAAGTCCCGATTCTCTGGCGTAGATCATTGATTCGCAGACGCTTAACATGCCGGCTGCGATCGCGATTTGGTTGCATACCTTGGTGTGCTGCCCTGCTCCGGGCGGACCTTGTCGAACCACATTCGTGCCCATGAGGTCGAAGATGGGCCGGACTCGATTGAAGGCCGATTCCGTGGCGCCGACCATGATCGAGAGGCGTGCTTCTCTGGCGCCGACATCGCCGCCGGAGACCGGGGCGTCAAGGGCTTCGATGCCCTTTTCGCTCGCCTGTCTCGCAATCTCGGTAGCCAAGTCCGGCCTCGAGGTGGTCATGTCGATTAACGTGGCTCCGGAACGCGCGTTCGCGAGAACACCGTCATTGCCGAAGTAGATCGCTTCAACATCTTGAGGAAAACCGACAATGGTGATGACTATGTCGGATTGCGCGGCGAGATCGCCAATGCGCGCTTGCCAGGTGGCGCCTTGATCGACCAAAGGCATCGCCTTCTCTTTCGTCCGGTTATAGACTTGCACCGGGTAACCGGCCCGCAAGAGATGACCGGCCATGCTGCTTCCCATCACGCCGGTCCCGATAAATCCGATTGTGTTTTGGCTTGCCATAATCCGTCGTTTTGATTGTCCACACCGTGTATCCCCAAAACATATGGGACCTTCCCATGGCTCGCGAAAGCTTATTTTTTTGAGGCTTGATTCGAGGATCGATTTTTTGGGACGTTCTTAAGGGGCCGGACCTGAGGTTGGGAGAGGGAAAGCCTGCGCGTGCCATCGGCATTCTGATTCTCTAAAAGCCGTGAAACGATGCGCCGGCTCAAAACCACACTTCCGGTCACGATACTGGATTTCTTGAATGACAAACATCGCAAACGATAAGCGGATGATTCCGGAAGGGACGTTGCTCATGCTTTACTCGTTACGGGATGGAAAGCGGCTCTTTCTGACGCTTGAGGCCGGGCGGCAGTTCTCAACGCTTCATGGCCAGCTCCATCACGACGAGATCGCCCGAATGGGCTTTGGAGAAAAGGTGAGCTCGCACCTGGGAGTCGAGTTCCTAATCCTTCGTCCAACGCTCTATGAGCTTATCATGCACGTTCCTCGCTCGACTCAAATCGTCTACCCAAAAGATGCGGGATACATCTTGATGAAGCTCGGTCTCCGTAACGGGGACCGAATGATTGAAGCCGGCACCGGCAGCGGGGCTTTGACCATTGCCTTTGCCTATTCGGTCGGGCCGGAGGGTCGTGTGAGCACCTACGAAAAACGCATCGACCTCTTAAACAAAGCGATTCGGAATCTCGAATTGGCGGGTATCCGGGATTATGTCGAAACCAACAATGAAGACGTCGAGATAGAGCCGTTTAAGGAAGAGGGTGTCGATGCCGTGTTTTTCGACATACGCGAGCCGGACGGGTCCTTGATCCATGCCCACCGGTCCCTCCGCAGAGGCGGTACTATCGGGTTTATCCTGCCTACCATGAACCAGGTTATTCAAGTAGTTGGGCGGATTGAAGCGATCGGCTTTGTCGATGTCGAAGTCACCGAGCTAATGATCCGGCATTACAAGACGACTCCGGAGCGAATGCGTCCAAACGATCGAATGGTCGGGCACACCGGGTATTTGGTTTTTGCCCGGAAGGCACTGACGGAGTCGGTCAACGAAGGGAGCCTTTAAACCGGAGGAGGGATAGAAGTGCGCTACGTAACGCGGACCACCCGGCCTGGCAGGCTGGACAGCCTGCGCTACGTAACGCGGAACGCCCGGTCAAGACGACATGGCTGTCAGCCTTCGGAGTTGCTTGAGCCTTCGCTGCGAAGACTTCGGATGTAATCGACCAGGGCTTGGACGTCAGAGTCCGACAAGCCGGGGTGGGCCGGCATCGTGGCGCTCAATCCCGCTGCCGGACCTCCGTCTTTGATGACAGTGGCAATTTCTTTATCCGTCACCGAATCCTGCCACTCTGGGTTGGTATGGTCGCGCGGCTTCGGGTCCAGAGACTTAGCGAGCATTCCCTCACCCTTGCCGTTTTTTCCGTGGCACGTTGCGCAACGGGTTTGGTAAAGCTTTTTGCCCTTGGCGGACATCGCCTGTTGCTGCTCTGTCTCTTCTTTGGGCGCCGATTCTTGCCCTTGGCTGCTCTGTTCGCTGCTGGCTTGGCTTCCCTCGTCCGTTCCCGACTGACTGGTTTCCGACTGACTGGTTTCCGACTGAGCCGAGTCCGGTCGCTCTCCTTCAGGGGCAGGATTTTTGCTGCAGCCCGACAACCATAAAGTCGATGCCAAAACCGTTATGATGCTGATTTGAATCCGAGTTGGTCTCATGGGTTTCTTATCGGTGAATTGTTATTGACCTTTTCTGTTTGACGTATCCGCCGCTGTTCCGCGGCCGACCTTACTGCCCACGGTCTGGGCAGTATGTACCTTCAGTTATGGCATGGTCTTACGCTAGCCATTTATGGCTATTTCGTTTATCTATTCTTGGTCCCTTTCGCATGGCTCGTCAAAGGAGAATGGGCGGCTTTTCGGATCATGATCCCGGGATGTGCTTGATGGTCCAATAGACTGTTTGTTCGATCGCTGTTCCATCAGCGGCCTTGATTCGGTAATCGACCTTGAGCTGGTCGACCGGTTTGTGATCCGGGATTGTCAAATTGAGAGTCTTGCGGTTGCGGCCCAACCGGACGTTGGACGGCTTAATCTTTTCTTCGCCTTTTTTCTTGGCTTTAGAGGTGTCCGGGCGGAAGTGGGGGGAGCCGTAACTGCTTGACCATTTATAATTCCAGCGGGCGATATGGAAGGAGCTCGTTTTGGTGGCGGATTCGGGGTCGAGAGGCTGTTCAAACTCGAGGCGAATTCCCTCCGATGTGACCTCCGAGCCGGTTGCCCAGTAGCAAGGCTTGCCGGTGTATCGAATCCGGTTTAATGAGCCATCCTTCTCAACGTTGGCGCCCCAGCCCTTTTGACCGGACAGGTAAACCTGGCCGTCTTGAGGATTGACGCGACCTCGCATGACCCCGGACTCGAAGTGCCAGGGAAAGGGGAAAACGCCGCCTTGTAACGGGTTGTTTCCGTTTTGGACGAACGCGTAAAAAGCCCTGCCTGCTCCGTAACTGGTGTGAATCATTGTCTCAGTAAGTGGTCCCCAGCGAGGATCGGTGGGCCAGACCTGTCCGCCGCTGGAATTGTCCGCTGCTTGAGGGAGCCAGAAGATCGGACGGTGAAACGTCTCGTGGGGCTGCTTATTGTCCTCCCAGCCTATATACCCGTAAAAATCGCCTTTTTCGATATGGCTGACCTTGGATGCCGGGATCCAGCCGCCCTGATTGTCACTGACATAGATTTGATCGTTGGGTCCCACCGAGATGCCATTCGGGTGGCGAAATCCGGTTGCCACCACTTCGCTGGTGCTGCCATCGGGCGAAATCCGGATAACGGCCCCCGGGATCGAATAATCGGTCTTGCGACCCGATTTAGCCGTGTAAAAGCGTCCTTGGCTGTCGGTGGGCAAGCCGAAGGTGAACGCGTGATAGCCGGCGCCGACGTGCTGGAAGCCGAAGAAGTTTTCGTAAAAATCGGCTTCGCCATCCGAGTTGAGGTCATGAAGCCGTGTGATTCGGTCGCGACCCAAGACATAGATCTTGCCTTTTGAAACGTTGATTCCCAAGGGCTCATAGAGGCCGGTGGCAAACCGTTTCCATTTGAGTCGGCTCAAATCGTCGTCGATGCCTGAAATGATCCAGACGTCGCCATTCAAGGTGGAGACAGCGCATCGGCCATCCGGGAAGAAGTCCAAGGCTGTGAGTCGCATCCAAGAACCCCACGGATTGTCGAAGGGAATCGTCAACGAGTCGAGGACATACGCCGTGTCTCCCCGGCCTAGCTCGCCTTCGGTTTCAAGCGTGCGACCCCATCGTTGGGGCCCGCCTTTAACGAAGTTTGCGGGATCATCAATCTTGTCGGTGCCGGCGACCAGGCGCTTAAGCGATGCCAACGCTTTGGTGCGCTTGTGGCTGACACCGCGGAAAACCTTCAGAAGGATCGGCTCGCGCCGCGGTGGGATCGTCAGGATCAGTCTGCCGTTTTTGTCGACCTTCCATTTGGCGGCGGCAGGGGCGCCGACGACGGTTGCCATGTGAACGGGATCGCTGCCGGCGCAAAGGACGCGTCTGTTGGCGGAGCCCGGGACGGAGTCGAGGCGTTTTCCTTTCAATGAGTAGCGTCCGGTTGCGTCATTGTTGTCGGCCCGGCCCACGGAGAGCTTCAATCGAGCCGTTCCGGCATCGATATGCAAGGAATGGGTGACCGCCAGGAAATCGTCCATGCCCTCATAACCGGGACGCTCCAATACCTTGCGATCGGAAACCGAGTAGGAAAGAATGGTATTAAGGCCGTGTAGATAGTGTCCGTGATATTCGATCAGCTCATCTTGGATCGGACCATGTTTCGCTTGGCCTTGCCTGGGATCTTCAAACCGGCCGTTGTAACCCCATTGGAATGAGCCGATTCCCAATCGCTTGCCCGCAATTTTGCCTCTTTCGCCGCCCTTGTATTCGGTGTGGTGTGTCCCTTCAAGCTCGACATAGCCGCCGGTCCAGGCCGAGGGGGCGGCCATTGTGTGCAGGTCATAGACGAGGTTTAAATCGCTTGATAAACGGACGACAAGGCCGCTGCGAATCGATTCAATCTCATAGGTCAATGCGGGCCCGTAATCCATGGATCCCGAGCCGGAGGCTCCGCCTTCGCCCTGGGTGGTTGGCAGCTCGGCGAGGTATTCCTTGGCGATCGATGTGTACTGCGAACGGTTCGATTCTTTGAAGAAGGCGTTGCGGATGTAATGGATCACTTGGTAGCGCTGGGTTGGCGTTAGCCAAGTTTGAGGTTGCATCCGTTTGTAGCCCGACGTCAGTGTCTGCCACATGCTGTAAGGATCGCTGCCGTTCTTGAGAGGGTCTTTTGCGAACGCGGCCGCAAGCGGATTGGGCGTTTTCAATCCATCCTTACCATGGCAGTGAGCGCAGCTCTGCGTGTAAATCTCACGGCCCCGCTCGAACGTGGTCTCATCCCAACCGCGAATAATGGCCGCATGGTCGATGGACGCATCGGCGGCCAGCCCACATAGCGGGGTGATGGCCAAGAGAGAGCCGATCAACCCCGCTCCAACTATGCCGGAGGATCGATGCATCATGGTGGATCCTATTTGGTGAGGGCCTGACGATCACGATGGGCGGCCCAGAAGATGGCGTTGGTGATCATCCGCACAAAATCGTCATCCTCAAAATCCGCGGGGACACCAAGCGAGGTGTAAACCATCCTGCCTCCATTGTAGTGATGAGCCCATGTGACCGGGTCCGAGCGGTTGTCTTCGATATGGCCTGTCTGGAGGAGAACGGAGTCTTCGGCGAGCTTGCCTGCTTTATAGAGCTTCTTTGAGGTGATTTCCCCGACCCCGTCCAAAACGGGATGATCTCCGGCGACATTGCGCACCTCGACCGGCTCGTCCCCATAGTGGCCTTGATAATTTCCGCCAAGGACCTTGTGGTCAAAAATCTGATTGGTATCCCGCCGGAAAGCATGACTGGCGGTCCGGATCCCCACGATCGGCTTTCCTTGTTGCCAGTGGTCTTCGATAATCTCCATCTGTTGCTTTGGAAGCTTCATTCGCCTTGTGAAGACCAATAGCAAATCGGCCTTGCGAATAGGGTCGATACCGGGCAGGTCTTCGGCCCCATCTTCAACCCAAGACGCGGTGATGCTCACATTAAATCGTTCTTTAAGATAGCGTTGGTATTGCTCGAGTGAGGACTCGGATTCGTATTCGTTCGAGCCGGAGATGATATGAATATTGAGCGGCTTGGTGCTCCGGTGCCTATCGAGCTCCCGGACCCAGATGTTGCGGTATCGCACCGCGCTTCCATGATCCTGCAACATTAGTGGGCCTGTCCCGTCGACGGCCGGTTTGCCGAATGACGCTGCCCGAGTGGGCGTCTTAACCGGAACGTGATCCTGCACCAGGACGCCGTTATGCCAGACGGTGAGCGAGCCCGGCTTGTTGACCTCGGAGTCGTCCGAAACAGCGGGGGCATGGAAGATGATGTCGTAGGTCTGCCATTTCCCCGGCTTTCGGGATGCGTTGACCAATGGCGGGAAATGCCCGTAGAGCGCTCCTGCTTGCCCATCCGAATAGGTTGGGTTGCGATAGGAATCGAGAATTTGAACCTCGTAACGCCCTTGAAGATAGACGCCGCTGTTGCCACGACTTTGTCCGTCGTCTTCCCCTTTCTTCGGAGTGGCCCACTCGAGATGAAGCTGGACATCTCCAAATTTCCGCTTGGTCATGATATTGCCGGTGCCGTTTACGACGGCCTTTCCACTTCGTACCGCCCATTTCGCGGGACCGCCACCACTGCTTTGCCAAAGGGATAGATCCGTCCCGTCAAAGAGGACCAAGGCATCCGAAGGTGGGGCATTATTGCTGCCGGGATCGACTGCTGTGGGATGTTGGCTATTGTCCTGGGCGATGCCGTTGCTTGATAAGCCCAATCCAATTAGGAGGGCCAGTGTCGCGTAGTGTTTGCTTTGCCACATACTCTTATTCCTTTCCAAATCCTTAACTCTGCCTGCTATTGTTCTTTGCAAAAGTTCCTGCGCAATAAAGAGGAGGGGATCTGAGCGGCTGGCAGCCGCTTCTACTTTGCCTGGTTGGCGATCCAGCTACTCTTGGTTATTGACGGAGATGCCGATCGGCAAACTTCAAGTACTGCCTCCAGTCGTACTTCTTTAAGTCATGCTCCCCGCTCCGAATGTGATAGGCCATTGTATCCATAACCGGATGGTCGACTTCCGGCATTGTCTTCACGGGTACCCCCTCGACATCAAAGAGCCGGTAAACCGGCTCGGCATGCTTCAACGCGAGGAACTCCCCCTTGGGATCCGCCCATTGGTCTTCCTTGGCACTGGCTACGTAGACCGGACGCGGCGCAACCAATGAAATCAGCATATGCTGATCCACGGGTAACGCTTCCTCATTATCGTTGTACTGGTTGAAATTGTCACAAAACCAGTGGGGAAATGACGTGTTGATTCGCTTGACCGTCTCGCCGAATTGACGCCGACTGAGCGCCGCGCCGCCGCAGCCGGAATCGTTCGAGATTACCATGGCAAAGCGGGTGTCACGCGCTCCCGCCCATAATGCTGTTTTGCCGAGGCGCGAATGGCCGATTACCGCGACCTGCTCGTGATCGACATCGTCATCGGTCTCGAAATAGTCCATGGCGCGGCTCAATCCCCATGCCCAAGCGGCAATCGAGCCCCACTCATCCGGTCTCGGTTTCGTTTGCCCTTTGTCATAGAACAGGGGATGGACCCCGTTTTGGAACCCGTCATCGTAATCCGGGTCGATATCGCCGTAATAGATGGTAGCCAGGCCAAATCCCTGTTTCAGGATCGTTTCGACAGGCCATCGGCCTGTCCGAACCCCGCGGGAGGCTTCGGTCGCCCGATGATCGACAATGCCTTTGTCCGAACCGCCGGGCATCCATTGATCGTCGTTAAGTGTGATGCATGGGTCATTGTGGATTGAATGGTTCCCGTAAAAGTTCAGGCCTAGGAAGGTGGCCATCGGTTTCGGTCGGTCGTTCGGCAGGTAGATCAGGATGTCCATCTTCGGTCCTTGGGGATTTCCGGTGAAATAGACAGTAACCTCCTTGCGAGTCGCGTTGCCATCGAGTGCTCGCTTGTTGAACGATTGGACTTTGAATGTCATTTCTTCCGGGCGCGCCGGACTCTTTCCATAAACCTCTTCTTGAAAGGCCTGAAGGATCTCCGGCCGGCGTCGCTTTAGCCACGTTTCGGCATCCCGGACCGGCTCCCCGTTGGCGAGCTCAAGGGGATCCGGCAGCGTGTAATCGGGGACCTTTGCTTCATCGTAATTGGCTCCCGAGGCCTCTCCTCCAAACATCATGATTGTCCAGCCGGTGACCGCAATGCCAAGAATTGTGGCCATCGATCCGCCATCGAACAGGCTAAACCTAAAGGTGCTCATGGATCGGATTCTACTCCGGTCCCGTGGCTCTCACAAGCCTTCAGTGGCACGCTGTTAAAGAGCGGACTAAGCTTGGCGCGAGGTCATCGAAGGTGTAAAGGTTAAACGGTGTGGGGGCAACGTCAATTGGTATCAAGCGTTCAAGAAGTTCCTGCATGAGGAAGCGCAACTAAAGTGTGCGGCTACAGCCTTCCGGCTCAAAAGTTATGCAAGAATTTCTTGAACGCTTAATATCACGGAAATGGACGACGGGCGGATGCGATGCGATATGATGCGGTAATCATCGGTGGCGGGCCCGCGGGGAGCGCGGCCGCGATCTATCTCGCCGAAAAGGGGCGGCGTGTGCTCCTCCTGGAGAAGGCCCATTTTCCGAGGTTTCATGTGGGCGAGTCGTTGTTGCCGTACAGCCGGCCTTTCTTTGAGGAGCTGGGGGTGATGCCGGCGTTGGAGTCGGGCGGATTCGTGAGGAAATTCGGGGCACAGTTCCACTTGGGGAGCGGGGAGAAATCGATCTATTTCTCTTTTGGGGATGGTGTTTTCACGGAGGAGCATGAGACATTGCAGGTTGAGCGGGCTCATTTTGATTCGATCCTGCTTGATCGGGCTCGAGAGGTGGGTGCGGAAGTCAGGGAGGGTTGGCGGGTGCAGCGATTCTGTGCGAAGGGCGAGCATGTCGAACTGGGTGTCATCGATCCGAATGGCGGGGAGCACCGGGAAGAAGGATGTTTCCTGATCGATGCGAGCGGTCGTCACAATTTGACTGGCAACCAAGAGGGGCTGCGAAAGGTTCATCCCGACATGCGAAAGGTGGCCATCTTCGGTCACTTTGAAGGAGTCAACCTGGACCGGGGAAAGCGCGGCGGGGATACGGTCATTGTGCGGATGAAGCACCACTGGTTTTGGATCATTCCGCTATCGCAGCAGCGAACGAGCGTCGGCTGCGTGCTAGACAAGGACGCGATTCGGGCGGAGAAAGATTCCCCCAAAGCGATCTTTTATCGGGAAGTGGAGAAGGCACCTGCGATGCGAGCGAGGATGAGCCAGGCTACGCCAGTGGGGCAGCTTCGCTCGACCGGCGATTTCTCCTATCATAACGCGCGAGCTCATGGGCATCGCGTTCTCCGGGTGGGGGATGCCATCGGCTTTATGGACCCGATCTTTTCCGCCGGCGTGCACATGGCGCTCTATTCGGCGAAGTTGGCAAGCGAGGCAATCGAGGAGGCGATCGTCAAGGAAACGGACGGGCGCCGTCTCTTTCGGGCTTATGGACGGCGCGTGCTCTCGGCAATGGCCGTTTATTGGAAGATGGTCGAGCATTTTTACACTCAACCCTTTATGGAGATCCTCTTGGAGCCGAGAGAGCGCTGGCAATTGGTCAGCGCGGTGAATGTGGTCTTGGCAGGCAAGATCGACTTACCGTGGCGGGTGAAGTGGCGCCTCCATCTCTTTTTCCTGCTGGTGCGATTGCAGAAGCATTGGCCGCTTGTGCCAAGAATTTCGTGGTAATGGGCCTGGGAGTCGGGGAATATGAAATTGGGTGAACGAGGTGGGAGCTTGGTGAGGAGGTTACGCGATACGCGATTATCTCTCGGTCTGATGGCGGGGATGCTGATCGTTGTCGTTGGCGGATGTCATACCGTCCGCCGCATGCCGGAGGTCGATTTGAGTCGAGCGGGGTGGCGGTGCGGGCAGGGGCAAGCTGTATGGCAATCAAGCCGAGAGTCGATGCCGGCGATGAGCGGCGATTTGCGGGTCTGTTTCCATCGCTCGAATCAGTGGGCATTCATTCAATTTCATAAGCCGGCCCTTAATGTCATGCTGTATCAAGAACGAGGCGAGAGATGGTATTTGGAGATGCCGTCGGTAGGGAAACATTTCAGTGGTCGTATGCCGCCTCCGAGGTCGCTTGTATGGCCCAGGCTCATCCGACATATAAGGGGCAGGCCGCCGGGTGAGGATTGGCGAATACGCGAGAAGGGTAATAACGGGTGGCTTATCACCAATGTCCATAACAAGGGATGGCTCAAAGGCTATTTAAGGCAATCCGAGCCAGGGCTAAAGCCGTAGGGATCCTCATGGCGCTCTCTCTGCTCGCTTTGGGCTGGGCTCGGCTTCAGTTCGACGTGAATGTCCTGCATCTCCTGCCGGATGACGTGCCCAGTGTCCACGGCTTGGACTTATATTCGCGTCATTTTGCCGGTTCCCAAGAGCTCATCATCGGCATGACCGCGTCGAATGCGGAGGAGGCGACCGCGATGGCGCGCTCGCTTTCGACCGCTG
>JAHEOI010000237.1 GCA_018610125.1 Verrucomicrobiota bacterium | reverse complement strand
TCGGTGCCGCCCCGCCCCTCCGGGCTGGGCCAATTTTGCTTTCTGGCTTTGTTACTCTTCAGTCACAGAGGGCAAGGCTATGCTCCTTCATCGTGCCTCGCCAGAAACCAAAATTGGCTCCAGCAAATGACACACTTATTTCTTGACAGACCCCTTACCCGAGCCGATTGAGACAGCTCACGAGATAAGGCAAAAGCTGCTTTTTCCTTGAAACGACTCCGTTCAGTATGAAAATGCCCTCTTCCCTTTCCGGATAATCGATCCGCTCAAGCAGCGATTCCGGGCCGGAGATCAAGAGCAATGAGCTCTGGCGCACCACATCGGTCACCAGTAAGCTCGAAAAGTAATATCCGTGCGCCTCCCGATAAGCTTGGAGCGCCTTGATGACTTCGTCTTTCCGTTTGAGAAATTGATCGAAACCAATCTCCTCGATCTGAGCGACACTAAAGCGACGCTCATTCTCTTGATACTCCTTGCAATCCGCCGCGATGGCATCGGATGCGTCCTGATGGGTCAGCACCGACCCCATTTCAAACAGCTTTTCAGTAAACTGAGTCGCATTGACGTTGGCAATCGGCTCCAACTTCCGTAAAACGGCCTCATCTTTCGCCGTTGTCGTCGGCGACGTCAAATTAAGCGTATCCGATACAAGCCCCGCTAGCAAGAGACCGGCCATTCCTCGACTCAGCTCAAGCCCATACCGAAAGAAGCAGTCCGCCACAATCGTGCTGGTCGAGCCGACCGGCTCGTTATAAAAGAGAATCGGCTGTTGCGTGGTCATGTTTCCGATCCGGTGGTGATCAACGACTTCGATAATATCGACCTCATCCGCACCCCGAACAGCCTGGTTAAGCTCGTTATGATCGACTAAAATCAGCTCGCGGTCGACACGCCTCAGAAAATCGGATTTTGAAAGGATCCCGATCATCTGTTTTTTGGAATTTAGGACGGGAAACGCCTGAAACTGCGAGGCCGCAGCGACCGATTGGATATCAGCCAGATTCTCGTCCGCCTCGAATGTCAGAAAATGCTTATGGAGCATGTGCCCTACCGGGATCGCAGTGCGGCAGAGGATAGCGGTCGTGGCGGAGTCATGCGGTGAGCTCAATAAGCTTACCCCCTGCCGTTTGGCTGCCTCCTTAATCTTAGGACTGATATCCAAGCCGCCCGTGACGACAAGGACACGGACGCCGGCCTCAATGGCGGTCGATTGGACATCTTCACGGTCGCCAACAACCACAAGGAGGCGCTCAGGGGGATATTTGGGGAAGCGCTCCGAGAATTCTTGAATGCTCATTGCCCCGATCATGAGGATCAGTTCCTCTTCCTGATCGGTGTCCCTCCCGCAGATCCTTTCCGCCCCCAAGGCGCGCTGAAGATTATCCACCGAAGCGACAACTCGACGCGTGTCAAAGACCCGCCTCGGAGTCGGGAAAAAGAACTTGCTCATCTTAAACACCGAGACCAGGCCCAAGCATGACCGGTTGTCATCGACGATCGGCAAAACCCGGATGTTACGCTCGTCCATCGTCCCGAGCGCTTCCGCCACAGTGGCTCGCGGGGAGAGCGAGACCACATTCTCTTCCATCACGTCCCGGACCTTCGGAGAGACATCCGAAACGAAAACAGGCGGCTCCATACCGAATGTGTCGAGGATGAAATCAACCCGGGCATTGGTCTCCCCGCACCGGGCCGCCACGGCATTCGGGGTGTCGGTGCGGCGCTTGAACTCGGCATAACCGAGCGCCGAGCAAATCGCATCCGTGTCGGGATTGCGGTGGCCAATCACGTAGACCTCACTCATTCATTCCCTCCGCTTTATTCGCCATTCAGTAATGGATACCCTTTTGCTTGAGGGGCGTCAATTGACCTGCTCCCGATTGCTTCGCCAACCCACTTTGATGCAATATATCCGCCAATTCAAATGCCCGGTAGTGCACAGGGATCATGGTAAGCCATATTCATTGAGACACTTGACGGAGCGAGGGATGATCGACACGGGACTGCCGACCCCACTGTTGCGGTAGGGCCCGCACCAATGCCATTAACACAAATTTTCTCCTAACTTAATGGCATTGGGCCCCGCACTCCGCTGCCGGCTCCCTGTGTTCAAGGGACTCTAAGCTAGAGTGAACTCCGGTAGCCTCTGGAGCTCGCCCCCTTTCATTGCCGATTCATGGGCCAACAAGCCAACACAGGTCCAATTGGCTGCCTCCACCGCATTCGGGTAAGGTTGGCGATCTTCGAGCAATGCCGAAACAAATTCGTGAGCGATATGAGGATGGGATCCGCCATGCCCACCCCCTTGGATAAATGAGAGATGGGCATGCTCGTCGGCGTCATAGACACCACCCTGCGTGAATGGCTGGATTTCTTTGGGTAGCCGATTCGCGTAATCAGGGACCTGGACACGCTCGGGGATTTCAGGCTCGGGCTTTTTGGCAGTATGGATCACCGGGGGCTCACCTTCAATCAGAGGCCACTCGAAGGACTTTTTCGAGCCATAGACATCAAAGCTTTCACGGTATTGCCTGGCCGTGTCAAAGAGGGAACGATACACGTGCGCGGCGACATCGCTATCCTTGACCTTGATATGGCATGATTCTACAGCAAACGGAGAGCCCGATTTTTCCTGCAATCGCTGGTTGATCTGTCCGGACCCAAAGCAAGAGACATACTCGGCTCGGCCATTGACCAATCCCAATACCGGGCTAACCACGTGGGTGGCGTAATGCATCGGCTTCATCCGCTCCCAATACTCCGGCCAGCCTTCCATATCTTGAGGGTGACTTGCCTGAAGGTACTGGATCCTGCCGAGCTCTCCGTTGTTGTAAAGCTCTTTGACAAAGAGAAACTCTCGACTGTAAACGACCGTCTCGGCCATCATGTACTTCAGACCGGTTTCCCTGACAGTCGTGACGATCGCTTCGCAATCTTCAACGCTCGTCGCCATCGGAACAGTGCACGCAACATGCTTGCCGGCCCGCAAGGCCTTCAGCGTGTGCTCGGCATGATCCTGAATGGGAGTATTGATATGGACAGCATCTATCTCCTTGTCTTGAAGCAGCTCATCGTAATTGGTGTACCGCTTTCCGATGCCATAATGGTCGGCGACTTTGTTCATCTCGGACTCATTCCGCCGACATACCGCTATGGGATTGGCATTCGGATGCCTTTGATAGATCGGGATAAACTCGGCGCCGAATCCGAGTCCGATGATTGCGATGTTCACCTGCTTATCGTTCATAAGTTGAGCTTCTTGGCTTATTGTGACGTTTGGCTTGGGGGTTTCCCCTCAGACCTTCTTAATACCGCGCAGGCGAGACCCAACGCAACGTTAAAATTTTGTTGCTTGCCTCGGCGGGTCTCCAGGCAAACGCCTCGCTATTAAGCGTTCAAGAAGTTCTTGCATGAACGAGCGCAACTAAAGTATGCGGCTACAACCTTACGGCTGAAAAGTGATTCTTGAACGCTTAATACCGCTGCATGTCACTCCACCGCAAACGAAACTCGTGAACGACCTCATTTCGCTCGTTGACGATTTCATAATGGACTTGCGGGTCGGCTTTTGTCATATCGAAAGTCACCATGCCGAATCCGCGCCCATTGTAGGAAAACAGCGCGTCTTCCATCGTACGGTGTTGATGGACATTGGTGATTCGGCTGCTCTCAAACTCGTAGAAGGGAATGCTGCCTTG
>JAHEOI010000236.1 GCA_018610125.1 Verrucomicrobiota bacterium | reverse complement strand
TTAGACAAGGAATCTCGTCGGGCGTCAGAGCAAGCGAAGCGGACGGATTCAAAGCCCGTCGGTTTTATCGGAGCTGTCCCGATTCGCGGACGGTTCTTTCTCGGCGGATCGCTGCTTGCGCATTTCCTTCCTTAGGATCTTGCGGGCCCGTTCTCGTTCTTTCGGGCTCATGCCCCCTTCAGGGGCGGTGGGTGGTCTCCGATAGACCGCTTCCAGATCATCGAGACGCTCCTCAGCCCGTCCGTTCCTTGCCAGGAGATTGGAGGTACGGTCCAGGAGTGCCTCCTTGTCCAGGTCCAGCCCACGCTCCTCCAGGATCGTCCCCTTGATCGTATTCCATTCGAGGAGCGATCGCTGATGCTCAACAAGGCTGTTGGCCAGCGAATTCCTCGCCTCAAAGAGCTTCTCCTCGCTCTCGAGCACCGTCTGGCTGTCGATCTTACCGACTTCAAGCTGCTTCAATTGCGTGTCGAGCACATCTTCATAAAACCCCACCACATCCTGATAGTTCGTCACGCTTTCGGCTGTGCGCCGAACCTTCCAAATCGCGGTATCAAGGGAGTTGGCGATTTGAGACTCGATCTGTTTCAAGCCGACCAGTGACTGGCGTTTCCGCAGCTTCGCTGCCTGAAGCGCTTTGCGCTCCTTGATCCCACCCCCGAGCGGAATCCTCATCTCCAAGCCGATCGACCAATCCGGAAATTCTCTCTGCTCGATGTCGCCAAATGCCTTTCCCGGCGTTTTCCCCAGCCCATTCAGCCCATAGCTCGCCTTCAAATCAAGCTTGGGCAGTCGCTGATTCTTGGCGTAAACCAGACGTATCTTCTCGCGAACCATCCGTCGTCGTCGTTCCAGATAATCGGGATTGTGATCAAACGCCGCCTTCCATGACTCAAAATAAGAGGGCTCCTCCTTGAAAATGGACGGCTCATCCACCGCTTTCAGACGACCCTCGGATAGCTTCTTACTAAGGACACTTCCCGAATAGAGCGAAACCAGCCGATTGGCCGTCTCGACCAGGCGTTGTTGGGCATCCCCCTTTCGGGATCGCCTTAAGGCCAAGCCGGATCGGGCTTCCAGGACTTGGAGCTCGGAAACACGCCCCACCTTGAACGCCTCTTGCCGGTCTTCGAGCAAGGTTTGGGCCACTTCGACCGATTCCCCATAGAAATCGACCTGCTCTTGGGCATAATAGAGCTCCCAGTAAGAGGCCACCGCCGTGGTGACAATCTCCATCAGACGCCGACGATATTGCTGAAACGCGATGTCCGAGCTTGCCGCCGCAATCCGGATATTGGCCATCGTCGCCGCAACACCGCCATTTCTAAGCAATGGCTGCACCACATTCAGCCCGAACGAGCCGACATATTCCTGACCGGTTTGCCCTGCCCCGAATCGCGAGGGCTGATCTTGAAGATTGTTGTTCAGATCGCGGAGCGACGGACCCAGTCGGACACGTGCCCCGCTCGGCACCACCGCCTCGATCCCGGCAGAATAAATGTTGTTCTCCTGGTCGAATACGCTCGCCCCGAGCAAATTCCGCTGCTGCTCGACGGTATTCGGGCGCTCGCTATCGATATGATCGTAGCTGCCGACGAAATCCGGCTCAAACAACCCCCGCTCCCCCTCATACTCCTTCTGCTTGATCATCACCTCCATCACCTCGATCTGCAGGCTCTCATTGTGGTCGAGCACCCGTTGGACAAATGTATCAAGGCCCAGCGAAATTGTTTTCCGCCCGCCGGAATCGGCGTTGTCGGTCGCGGCCATAGGTGAAGCCGCCGAGCCAAGCAAGAAAGCGAACAAGAGAACGGTTGAGGCCGGGCTCGAAGCCGGCAGGAAAATCGGGGTGACTCTCATAAAGACGACTATTTTTACCACATGCCCCACGCCAGGTAAAGCCGCCCGTTAAAAAAAGTCACTGTTTGGGAAATTGCCGGGGGATCGCTTCAGTGGCGGTTTTGATCAAGGGGGTCAATTTCGGACGAGACGGCTCAAAATCGACCGGTAAGCCATGCCATCGAAGGGCTTCCGAGCAAACCGGTCCGACCGAGCCGACGACAATGCCTTGAAACGCCTCCCTCACACGCTCGGCAAGACCCAATTGTTCCGCAAACGAAACGACATGTGTTACCTGGTTCCGACTCGTGAACAAAGCACCCTGAATCCGTCCCGCCACAATCGCTTCAATCGCCTCATTTAAGGGGCCTGTGTCCGTTGGCAGTTCCCAGCGATACACCGGCACCCGGACAACCGTCGCCCCCTGCTCCTCCAATGCCCGGATCAAAGCCTCATTCGGCTCGCCATACTCCTGAATGGCGACCGTACACCCATCAAGCGACGTTCTCCCAGCCTCCGTTAATGCCGTCAAGACCTCACGCCACGTGTTCGGCTCGGGGACTGTCACCGCAACCGGAATCTTATACCCGTTCAAGACACTGACCGGCTTTGGTCCGCGAGCCACTATCGGGAGCGATCGCAAGGCTTGCATGACCTCTTCCTGGCCGATTTGCCGCTCCAACAGCTCAATGAGCATTCGCGTGCCGACACCGGTCATGCAAATGAGCATATCGACCTCGCCCGCCCGGAGCCGCTCCCCAAACTGCAGCACCGCTTCATTCTTTTCCAACGGGACCTCTTGCATCGCCGGAGCCGCAAGCAGCTCGCCACCATATTTCTCCACGAGCTGGCGCACGGTGTCGCTCAAGCGACTCTCAAAGGCCACCAGCTTATAGCCTGTTAGCGGTTTTTCGGCTGACATACGACAAGGCTCGACGCCTTCCAAAAACTTGAACCGCTCCACAAAATTTTCAATCCCAATTCGCCCGTTCCAGCTCTCGAAAAATCGATTCCTCCCTCCTAAGGACGTTCTCCCGGATTTGCTGGAGCCAATTTTCGTTTCTGGCCAGGCACGCCTCCGGCTCGTAGAGCCTACGGCTCGGAGAGATGAAGGAGCATAGCCTTGCCCTCTGTGACTGAAGAGTAACGAAGCCAGCAACCAAAATTGACCCAGCCCGGAGGGGCGGGGCGGCACCGAGCCGGCTGCTGTGTTGCTCCTCGGTTACAGCCCGCTCAGGGA
>JAHEOI010000235.1 GCA_018610125.1 Verrucomicrobiota bacterium | reverse complement strand
GGCCGAACGGGAGTGGCAAGCCGCCGACCATGCCGTTAAGGCATTTTCACCTTGCTTGGAATCATTAACCGGTCGCGAGACAGAGGAACTGGAGCGCCTCCGCGAGAGCCGTCACCGACTCGAAGCCGAGCAGAAGCGACTCTCCAATGAAGTTCGCCAGGCCGAAGATTCACTCGAGGCAACCGGACTGTCGGATACGGAGTTGCCGGAGCATCGAATCCATGAGCTGCGCGAAATCTGCCGCCACCTCAACGACACCGAGCAGCGCATCGAAACGCTGCAACAGCACCTCGAGGGCGCTCGAGAGCAAGCAAGCTATGCGAAGACATTGATCGATTCCGCGTTGTCGGTGGAATCCGCCGATCAGCTCCCGGAAGAAGCGATTCAAGAGCTCGCGGAGCTTGCGCGCCATGCCGATCTTGTTCGATCGGAGGAGATGCTCAAGGCCGAGGTGGACCAATGGCTAAGGGACAACGCGACTCAAATCGACATCGAGCATTACCGTGAAGGGATCCGCGTGCTTTATGCCTGGCTCCGGGACGTTCATCGCCCTCGTCTCCTGGCCGCCCCGTGGCTGTGGGGCAATGCGTTGCTGGCCTTGATGGTCCTGAGCACGGCGGTCCCATTGTTCCTCTTTGAGCACCGCCTTTGGCCGTTCTTCCTCGGGGGCGGGCTCGCCTTGCTGGTCATCCCACTCGGCATCGCCTACTTTTCGACCTCTCCGGCCAACCTGCGCCGCTGGGACTACCAAATGCTCGATCTTCCCCAACCATCCAGGTGGACCGTCAAGACAGTCGAAGGGCATATTCGAGCACTGCAGGACCGATTGGCCAAGGCCGTCATCGACCAAGAAAAGGCCGATCGCTGGGAACGTTACGACGCATTTCGAGAAAAGGCACGCCAAGACCGTGCGGGCTTGGATGCGAAGCGCGAGGCTTTTGCCGCTCGGTTCGGCATCACGCTTCAAAGCCCCGAAAGCCATCTCTATTGGCTCGTCCAACAAACAGCAAACTGGCAAAAGGCGGAAACGGAAGTCGCGGCTTGCAAGGGTGAGCTCGCCCAAGCGCAACAACAACATCACGAGCGGCTCGCACGATTGAGGAGAATCCTATTCGAATACGGCTATCGTCAGCTCGACAGCGCGCCCGAAGCGAGCGCGGCCATCGATGACGCACAACAACGGAGCCGACAACAAAAGGAGGCCGTGACCCGTCGAAATGAGGCTCAACGCCAGTTCGCACGCATCGAAGAAGAGATTCACTCTGTCGACAATGCGATCGAATCCGTCTTTCAACGCGCGGGATTAAGCTCCAATGAAGAAATCCGCCTTACCGAGCTTTGTCATCAACGTGACTCGTTTTTGAAGGCCAGGGAAGCCCGAACGATCGCCCATGCCCAGTGGGCCCGGGCCAAGGAAGAGCTCCTTAACGATCCCCTTTTTGAAGAAAGACTGCTTGAGGAGTCATCCGAAAAACTGAGTGAGACCCTGACGGAAGCTCGACACGAAGCGGACCAGTATGAGCTCCGAAGTCAAACATGGATCAAGACCAAAACAGAAATCGAGCAGGCGAGGGAAGGGCATGCTCTCGAGGACGCACTGGCCGCTTATGACGCGGCTTGGAACGCCCTTTCGGAAAGGCGCGATCAGGAATACGCCGCGGTGGCGGGAGACGCCCTGACCGAGATGATTCAGGAAACGACCCGCGAGCGCGAGCGGCCGGCGGTGTTTCACCGGGCCCGAGAACTGTTTGCTCAAATGACCCGAGGCGACTACCGGTTGGAGCTCGAAGAGGACTCGTCCCCGGAGCCGTCTTTCCGAGCACTTGAAACGTCCACCGGCGAGCACCGGACCCTCGATTCCCTTTCAAGCGGTACGCGGGTCCAATTGCTGATTGCGGTCAGGATCGCTTTCGTTGAGCTCCAGGAGCATGGCGATCGCCTTCCGCTGATATTGGATGAAACCTTGGCCAATAGCGATGATTCCCGCGCCGAAGCGATAATGGATGCCGCCGTGGCACTCAGTCAATCCGGACGTCAGGTATTCTATTTCACCGCTCAGGATGACGAAGTCCGCAGATGGGCCGGTCTGCTGGAGTCATCGGAGATTGCCTCCTCTGTCTCTTATCGCTTCATCGATCTGAATCAGGTACGAGGACTACCGCCGTACCGATTACCCGCACCAACGCCCCCCGAATGCTCCCCGTTATCAGTGCCGCCTCCGTCCGATTCGGAAAGTCGTCGCGAATATGGTCAACGCTTGGCGGTGCCGCCGATTAATCCCTGGGAAGGCGCCGACAATGTCCATCTTTGGTATCTGATCGATGACGTCACCATCCTTCATCGACTCCTTAAGCTTGGAATTCGCCGATGGGGCAGCCTTCAAACCCTGCTCGAATATGGGGGAGCCCCGCTCGTGGAAGAGGATCCCAAGACGGTCGCGACCTTGAGGGCAAAAGCCGCGACCATCGAGGCCATTTGCCGAAATTGGCGAATAGGGCGCAATCGGCCCGTCGATCGGGCCGTGCTGCTCGAGTCCGACGCCGTCTCCAAGACCTTTATCGACGAAGTAAGCTCCCTTGCCAAGTCGGTGGCAGGCGACCCGAGTCAACTGCTCGAGGCCCTCGAGAATGGGACCGTTAAACGGTTCCGAGCGGACGCCGTCGCACGGCTGCGACGATTCCTCGAAGAGAACGGCTACATGGCAACGGAGCAGCCACTATCGATCACGGAGATCCGCACTCGGTCGGTCGCCGCCTTAGCCGGGCGAATACAACGCGGCGAATTGACCGCCGAAACAATCGATCAGTTCATCGAATGGGTGTGCGGCGCTGCCCACGACCCTGGATGATCGGGACCTCGTCCCCGACGTCCAAGAGCGCCCCCCGGCCATTAAGTTAGCACATAAAAGATGCAGTGTTTCTGACAATGTGCAAAAGAAGAGCACCCCTCATCCTAACCTTCTCCCCTCCGAAGGGGAGAAGGGATTTGTACGCCACCGGAGCAGTCACGTCACAGTCGGCTCCCTCTCCACTTTCGAAGGGGAGCGTGAGGATTGAGGTGAGGGGTTCCCTGGCATTGCTGCCGTCCCTTCCACAACCGAGTTGGGAGGGTCGCGCCCTGAAAAAAAGTGTTATTGCTTCCGCCATGCCTTGATTGCAGGCATTGACCAAACAAACAGTGTGATTAAGGCGAGGATGGCCGCCGTCGGTCGGGAGACAAACCCGACGAGCGATCCGTCGGCCTGGGTCAGTGTGTTGATCAACTTGGCTTCGAGAGGGCCGCCAAGAATAATCCCCAGCACCACCGGCCCGAGCGGCACTTGCAGCCGCTCCAGGACGAACCCGAGAATGCCCATGGCCGCCATGACACCGACATCGAAGTAACTCCCATTGATCGCATAAGCGCCGATGATGCAAAAGAGCAGAATGATCGGCATCAGGATCCGCCTCGGAACGCGGACAAGCCGCCCCCCGGCCTTGATGGCGGCGAAGCCGACCGGCAATAGGATCAGATTGGCCACGATGAACATCAAATAGATGCTAAAGACCAGCTCGCCCTGCTCGGCGAAAATGTTTGGTCCCGGGCTGACGTTCTTCATTAAGAGGACACCGATGACAATCGCCGTCACGGAATCGCCCGGGATCCCGAACACCAACGCGGGAATCCAGGCACCCGCCAGTGCCGAGCTATTGGCCATTGTCGCGTCACCAATTCCCTCCGTAGAGCCTTTTCCGTAATCTTGCGGGCGTTTGGAAGAGCGCTTTGACGCCGCCAAAGAGACCCAGGATCCAATGTCGGCACCGGCTCCCGGCAACATCCCAATCACCGATCCGATCACTCCGGAGCGGAGCGCGTGCCACTTACGTCGCCATGCCAAGAGGCCGTTACCTTGAAACACCGAGCGTAAGGGAGCGCTGACATACCGACTCCAAACGCCCTCTTTGCCCTCCTTTTCCCCTTTTACGGTCGGTGCCTCCGGGTCGAGCCCACGCTCCAGTCGAACAACATTTCTAAGGATCTCGGAAAGACCGAAGAGTCCAATCATCGCGGGAATAAAATTAATCCCTTGATAAAGCTCCGCCTGACCGAACGTGAAGCGGGCCTCGGTATGGACCGCGCTCAGACCGACGGTCGACAGCAGGAGTCCGATGATCAGCGCCAGGGTGGCTCGCAATCGGGAGCCTCGCGATACGATCACCGCACAGCTTAAGCCGAGCAGATAAAGCCAGAAGTACTCCGCCACGCTGAATTGGGTCGCCAATGCGGCCAAAGGCTGAGCGAACAACATGAGGACAATCGCCCCGAAGAGGCCGCCGATGACACTGAAGGTCAGGCAGAGTCCAAGGCCTCGGCTCGGCTCGCCGCGCTTGGTATGGGAATAGAGATCTTCGGTATAGGCGGCGCTTGCCGGCGTTCCGGGTATCCTCAATAGGGCGTTCGGGATATCGCCGGCAAAGATCGCGCACGCCACCAGCGTGACCACCGCAGCCAGTGCCGGCACGGTGTCCATGAAAAAGGTCACCGGCACTACCAACGCGACCGCCATGGTCGCGGTCAAGCCGGGGATTCCGCCCATAAAGACCCCGTACACCGCCGCCAACAGAATGACGCCCCAGACAGCCGGTTGAAACAAAACCGCCTGAATCGCTCCCCATAGATTCTCAAAGGTTGCTTCCATGTTCCCCTTCCCGTTTTCTGATTACCAGCCCAGCCAGCCGCGCGGCAATGGGACACGCAATGAAATCGCGAAAATCTGATAGGCCGCCACGACAAGCAGGAGGGTTACCGGCAAACTGACTCGCCACGGCGCTCCCAGTCGCCAAAAGAGGTAAAGCAACAGCAGGACCGCTGTCAGCAAGAACCCGATCCACTCCGCCAACAAAATATAGAGGGGGACCCACACGATGATCTCGATAAGCCGAATCACACTTCTCCGATTGGGTCGGGGCGCATCGGGGTCCAGGCGAAGCGTGCCGGTCAGAGCCAATGCAACGATGACAATCGCAGCGACGATGCCCAATAACCCCGGGAAAAACATCGGCCCGACCGGGTGCTGCGCCATCGATTCCTGAAAGGCCTCGCTCGTCAGCAGCTCACCAAACTTCTTATCCATTCGCTTGAGGTATTCCTCAAATCGCTGCGGCCCCATGTAGCTCCAATTGAAGCCTTGGGTCCGCATGAAGTCCCGGAAGTCCTGACTCTTCACGACCTCGGTCAATGCCGTTGTCACTTTTTCGGCGATCGGCTCCGGTGTCCCCGCCGGCATGGCAACGCCACGCCAGCCACCCATCGACCAATCGATTCCCTGCTCTTTCAAGGTCGGGACTTTGGGGAATTGCGGCAAACGCTCATCCGACATGACACCGAGACAACGGACCTTACCGGAATCCAATCGAGGCTTGGCTTCCGGTAGGCTGCAGCAGACAACGTCGACACCGCCCGCCATCAGCTCGTTCAGAGAGGGGGCCGCCCCGTTCAATGAAACCCATGGCACCGCGTCCGGACTCGATCCTAGGTCGGTCAGCCAACCGGCAAAGGCCAAATGCCAGATCCCTCCCCGAGCGGTCCCGGAAGAATGAAGCTCACCCGGATGCCCCCGAATGTAGTTGGCAAGCTCCCCGGCGGTTTCCCATTGCGAGTCCGCGCGCACGAACAGGGCCGCCGCATCACGATTCAACAAAACCCCGGGACGAAAATCCTCGTAAGTGATCGGTGTCATCCCGCGCCAGTGCAGCATGTTCAGCTCCACTGTGGCCATGGTGAGCGTGTAGCCGTCCGGCCGGGCCAGAGCACCGCGTGTGTGACCCGTAACACCACCGCCTCCCGTGGCATTGATCACATTGACGGGAACACCCAGGTTTTCCTCCAAATCCCGCGCCACCCTCCGAGAAACCCGGTCCGTCCCCCCGCCGGCCGACCAAGGACAAATCAGCAAAATCGGCTGATTCGGATACTCGGTCTCTTGACGGCAGCCGCTCAAAAACGGTGTCAGAACAACCAGACCGGCCACCAAAAGACAAAGACCTCCCCCGGCTTGGCATCGGCTGCCGACTCGCCTCAACCGGCAGCCCCCTGGCGACCGTTTTTCGTGGATACCAATGGCGGACAGGAACGCTCCCGACAAGCCAAGGATCCTTTTCCATGCCGTCCGACTTGGGTGTGTTCCGGAAGCGGACTGCAGCGGAGTGCAGTCCCTACCACGTCCGCGGGGGTAAGGTCGGCAGTCCCCTGGCGACCGCACCTTCGCCGGCAGGGCAGCGCCGGCGATGGCCTCCAATGATTCCGGCAGAGCACGTAGAATTTCCATCATCCCTCTCAAATCGCAATCACCCTTGATCTCAGCCCTTGCCTGGTCTGAAAGCAACGCCTCGGATTAAGATGCCAGTATCGAAATTTGCCCCCTTTGCGTCAAGTTTTAGCGAGGCGTTGAGGCGTTAACTTAAGACCTCCGGAAAACCGAAAAACGCGCCCCTCCCTGATAGGGTCGACGTCCCCGACGTCCACGTACGGCCCGCAACGGAGTGCGGGCCCTACCGCTACAGCGATGGTAGGGTCGGCACTCCGCTGCCGACCGTCCTCTAGCCTCATAGGGACGTCCCTATCGGCGAGAGGGATCCATCGGAAGGGAGAGTGTAAGGCATCCCCCTATTTGATTCCGGCGGGTTCCGCGGATAGGTTGACAGATCAAATGGCAGATATTGTCCTAACGACCCTCAACGCCAAGTACATCCACGCCTCTTTCGGCCTGCGTTATCTCTACGCGAATCTTGGCGCATTGCAGGAACGATCCACCTTGCTGGAGTTTCAGATCAGTCACCGCGCCCTCGAAATTGTCGAGCGGCTGCTGGCTGAAGAGCCGCGAGTCATTGGAATCGGGGTCTACATTTGGAACGCAGCCCTTTCCCAAGAAGTGGTCACCCTTTTAAAACGGATTCGTCCCGACATTTGGATCGTTTTGGGCGGTCCTGAAGTAAGCTATGAGGTCGAGGAGCAAGCGATTGTCCGCGAAGCGGATTATGTGATCACTGGGGAAGGGGATTTGAAATTCCGAGAAGTCTGCGAGGCGATCCTGTCCGAGACGCCATCGTCGCAAAAGGTCATCGCGGGCGGTCTCCCCAATATCAAAGAGCTGACGCTTCCCTATTCCTTGTACGGGGAGGACGATGTCGCTCACCGGGTGATTTACGTCGAGGCCTCACGCGGCTGCCCGTTTACCTGTGAATTCTGTCTCTCATCGCTCGCCAATTCGGTTCGCCAATTTCCCCTGGACCGATTGCTGCAGGAGCTTGATCGCCTTCTTGCCCGCGGTGTCAATCAATTCAAGTTCGTCGACCGAACCTTCAATCTCAACGCCCGCGTCGGCGAGCAAATCCTGGAGTTTTTCTACGAGCGGTACCATCCCGATCTCTTTCTGCATTTCGAGATGATTCCGGATCGGCTCCCGAACGGGGTGCGGGATTGGATCGCCAAATTTCCGGAAGGGGCACTCCAATTTGAAATCGGTGTCCAGACATTCAACGAAGAGGTTGCCGCGCTCATTCGACGTCGCCAAAACTACGAAAAGCTGGAAGAGAATTTTCGATTTTTGAGGCAAGAGACCGGGGTTCACATCCACGCCGATCTGATCGCGGGCTTACCTGGTGAATCGTTGGAGAGCTTCGGAGAAGGCTTCGACCGACTGGTTCGCCTCGACCCCCAAGAAATCCAGGTGGGCATCTTGAAGCGTCTGCGGGGCACCCCGATTGTCCGGCATGATCATGACTGGAAAATGGTCTACAATCCCGATCCCCCTTATGAGATTCTTCAAAATAAACTGCTCGACTTTGGGACAATGCAGCGATTGAGGAGATTCTCGCGGTTCTGGGACCTATTCGGGAACAGTGGTAACTTTGTCGAAACAACACCGCTCCTTTGGGAGGATGGCCAATCCCCGTTTCAAAGCTTCATGCACTGGAGTGATTGGCTATATGGTCGACTTGGTCGCACCCATTCGATCTCCCTTGGCACCTTGGCGGAAAACATTTTCCACTATCTCACCGAAGAGCTCGGCCGCTCTCCCGAGACAATCGCTCAAACGGTCTGGCGGGACTACCAGCGCGGCGGGCGCAGCGATAAGCCCCAATTCTTGCGCCCCTACATCGAAGACGCTTCGCCGACGATCGCCCGACAGGCACCCTCCGGTTCCCCTCGCCGTCAGGCAAGGCATTTGGCCAAGCATTAGCGAGCGAGGCGTAGACTCAAATTGACCAAATTCCGGCGTTCTCGGAGTGCATGATCATCATTTGAACCGCTTTTTCACGGCTTGGGTTGTTTTTCGGCCTTTTACCCTGGGCAGAGCCCCATAAGCGCTGGCTCAACTTTAGCGGCTTCGACCGCCAGGCCTGCCAATCCTTTACTCCCCGAAACAATCGACGGCACACTCGCCGGACCGAGCCACAGTAGCCCCTAACCCGCGCGAGCTTATGGAGTGCGCGTGACTTGTCACCGCTTTCTCTTTCCGCCTTTCCCTTTACCTGACCACAGGCCTCTTTACTTGCACTCCCGTCCTCTTTCGCCCCGTAGCCGCCCGCCGAATCCACAGCGCTGACTCGCCCCGTGAAATACGGATGAAAGTAAAACCCAAAAGACCGGGACGTCGGGAACGGCCTCCCTATTTAGGTCCCGAGTCGATCCCACAGCCCGTCAAAGAGCTTTTGGAAGCTTTCGACGAGCTTGTCGTCGTATGTGACCACGAAATTCTCTTCGTTACTGCTTGCCGCCGTCCGGGTCCAGTTGTAGCTCCCGGTCAATAGCGATCGATCGTCGAAGAGGACGAACTTATGATGCATGTGGTAGTCAGACCGATCCAATCGCACCGGGACCCCAATTGACGCCAGATAATCGATATCCGAGCCATGATCGTTGCTTTTGTCATTATCGGATACAATCCGAATCCGGACGCCGCGCTCAAATACTCGTTTGATGGCTTCGGTGATACGATTGTCGGTTATTGTGAAGACACAGATGTCGGCCTTGTTTTGGCATTCGGCAAGCAGCTCCGCGATGCGCGTCGGGCAATCATCCTCGGGACTGAACCAAGCCTCGGGCCGACGGGTGAGATCCCCGGGCTGATAGGTCATCACTCGGATAACATCCTCAAGCCAATTCAGGATTTCCTCGCCATTGCCCTTCTCGAGCGCTCGACGGGCCGCGTCGAACGCCGCGCTTCGGTACACGCCGAGCTGCTGCGGATTCATCCCCGCGTCTTCAATCCGTTGACGCAATGTCTTTTTTTCACCCCTTGAGAGGGTTTGATCTTCAAGTGTCGCCTCAAGGATTTCGTCCAGCTCCTCTTTTGTCATAGCGTTCGTCCTACTCGGGAATCCCTTGACTGGCTTGCGGGAGCATTTCGCTACCACTGTTTTTCTTTCAGCTCAAGGAGCTCGGGGTAGGCCTTGTCCGAATCGCCCAGTTGCTGCTTCTTCCGGATCAGCGTCTGTTTCAAGCGCTTGACGGTATCGGCATAGGTTGGATCGTTGTAGACATTATCGATCTCCCGGGGATCTTTGGCCAGATCGTAAAGCTCCCATCCCGGTTTTGTCGGGCGATTATTTGTCTGGTTCAACGGCAAGCCATAGAAGAAGATCAATTTGTAACGTTGCGTCCGAATCCCGTAATGGGCCGGCCGCCGCGCACCGTTTGCGTGCATCCAGTAACGGTAGTAAACAGCCTCCCGCCAGTCCGCAGGGGTCTCACCCTGCAGATTCGCCCGAAAGCTCCTGCCTTGCATGTAGCCGGGTATGTCCGCATTCGCATAGTCGAGCATGAGCGGGGCGAAATCGACATTGACGATCAGATCATCGATCACGGTACCGGCTTCAATCTCCTTGGGATAACGGATGAGGAACGGCATCCGCATCGACTCTTCGTACATCCAGCGTTTGTCGATATAGTTATGCTCGCCCAAGAAGTATCCTTGGTCCGAGGTATAAATGACCACTGTGTTTTCGGCAAGGTCGGCCCGATTCAAATAATCGAGGAGGCGGCCGACATTCTGATCGATCGCCGCGACGGCCCTAAGGTACTGCTTAAGAAAGGCTTGGTATCCATGGCGCAAGCGCTGCCGTTTTGTCATCTCATCCAGCGGTCGTGGCGGATCCCACTGTCCCCTTCGAGCCATGCGACGGGCCATCGTTTCAATCGTGAACCCATACTCCCGCGAACCGGCCGAGCGATGACTCTTATCTTCCCAAAGGCTCGGCGGCTCGGGAATGACTTGCTCCTTGTACATGTCGGCATTCCGGGGAGGAAACCGAAACGGCTCATGCGACGATTTGAAATGCGTCATGAGGCAAAACGGGGAGTCGTCCGATTCGCGCTGCTTCAGCCATTCCATAGAGAGGTCGGCAATCACGTCCGCCGAATAACCATCATAGGTATGCTGCTTACCCTTGCTATCACGCATCTTGGGATCAAAGTAGCGACCCTGCCCCGGCAGGACATTCCAGTAATCGAACCCACTCGGATCGGTTTTTAGGTGCCACTTGCCGATGACCGCTGTTTCATAGCCTGCGTTTTGCAGCTCCTTGGCGACATTGGGGTGGGCCGGGTCGATCTTATCGCGCAAAGTATAGACGTCATTCTTATGGCTGTATTCTCCCGTCATGATGGAGGCACGACTCGGCACGCAGATGGCATTGTTGCAAAAGGCGTTGCTGAGCCGAGCGCCCTGTTGTGCCAAACGGTTGATATTCGGCGTCGGTGCCAGATCAGACAAACGGGAATTATAGGACTGAAATGCCTGCGCCGTGTGGTCGTCGGACATGATAAAAAGGATGTTGGGGCGCTCCGGTGGCGCCGATTGCGCTGCCGCCGATAGAGCGGAGGACGCCCACACCGTTACCGCTGCTAGAACAAAACGAAAGCCTTTCATTTTCAGTTACTCCCTATCTGATATTTTTCTTTCAATGCTTTGAAGACCCGTTCCAGCTCGGGGCGTGCAAGCGGGCGCTCATAGACCAGAAATCGAGTGATTTCACCATCAAAGGATTCACGCCCCGGATGATTGGTGGCGTCCCTTTCCTGTCCGACAGCCATCTTGGAGGAATCCGCGTCCGAGTTGATAGGAACCGGCTCGGCAGCCACGGCCTCGGCATCATTCACGAACAGCTCGATCCGGACCGTTCCTGTTCCGGCTTCCATACGTCCGGCCACGACATAATATTGCCGCGTCTCCAATTTCGGTCCGATTACCTTCGGGTTGTTCTTGTCCCAACGCCCAAACGTGACCCCGTTGCGAGTGCCCGCCCAGACAGTATTGTCATCATTGAGCCCGGCCCAGAAGCCTTCGAAATTGCCGCCATTGCGTAAATTGCCGAAAAAGGAATTGACATCCTTTAATCCCGCAACCTGCTGATAAACCGCCATAACGCTGAACCAGGTGTACCCGTTGCCGGTAATCAAGTGATCGAAGGCGTCTTCGTCGTGATTGACCAGCTCTTGCCGGTGAAAAACCACTGTGTCGTGCCCGCCGATCGCTTCCACCGACGGCTTCAGCTTAGGCCGTCCCGATCCGGCAACGTCCCGTCCCTTGTTACGCTTGATAAAGACCTTGGCATCGGTCGGCGAGACCTGATTGTTCCAACGCCACACACGCCGCCCGTCTTCGGTGCCGACACCCTTATCGGCATTCAAGTCAAGGATCAATCCTTTCTCGATCGGGTCCTCGATCGGTTTCTCGATCGCCTCGGCATTCGCGCCGATCGCCGCCAGAAGCGCCAACGATAAAAATGCACCGAATGTCGTTCGCATAAGCCATTGAGCGTCGCCAGATCCCTTGAGTGTCAAATCGGATGGATTTCAGTCAAGCTTCAACCGGCCAGGCCTCGCTAACAATTGGCGCATTCCGTTGAAGAGCACGCTTTCAACGTCGGACGCGACACGAGAGGCCCCTTCGCTCGCTTCATAGCCGCCTTGTTTATAATGCCGGTTGAGACAGATGTATCCCGGGGCGTATTCGCCATAGGCGGCCATTGCGACAAAAAGGTCGGGCCGCATATTTTGCGCACCGAGCTGGTATTCCACTGCCAACTCGCCCGGCATATGAAGGATCCGCACCTCGCCAAGCCGGAGACAGCTCAATGTGATCGGCTCTTCCTGTCGGCATTGACGCAGCCAAGCCAACGCCTTGGCCGCTCCCGCGCGTTCGCGCGGTGTCAGCTCTTCATTGGCCAGCTTCTCCTTGAGCGATTCTTCATCCAGGTGGTCAGCCGCCGGCAGGACAACCTTTTCGGTAAGCCAATCGACCTTCTGAGCCCGAATGGGCTTTCGCGTTGTGTTTTTCCAAGCCTTTTTCATTCCTTTCGCCAAGCGCTCGGCCAGGATTTGGCGATATTTCTTGGAGCCGTCATTCCATTTGCCGGCGCCGATATTCCCGCCTGCCCCATTGAAATGGAGATGAAAAACGCCGGTGGCTTCCTGACGGAGCGAACGGGCAATCCCAGGAAAATCGGGATTCGCCGCACCGGTACGGTAGTAGCTCTGGGGATGCGTTGCGTAATAGCTCGAGACTGCCAGTGGCTCGTTCCCATTCCAGAAGCTAACGAGACGAACATTCGGATCGATCGTCCAAGTCGGCTCGGCCCGCAATTCGGGATCCTTGCAAGCCGTCCAGCGCATCGCTTTTACCTTGCCGTCCGCTCCAAGGATACGACGGTTTGACGCAACCTTTTTCACTTCAGCCTTTCCACTTCCGATATGGGTTACCGGCTGCGCCTCCTCGATTGCTTCCCGAACCGCCTCGGCAGCGTTGGCAATCGTTTCCCTTGCGAATTCGACGCTGAACATGGTCCCTTGCAACCCATGCTTGGCGAGGAGGGCGTTTGCGGAAAAATCGCAGCGCGGGGCGTCATGCTGATGCAAGGCATGCACTGCGACCCGATCCGGCTCCGTCTTTGCCGCCTTGGCCAGAGCCTTTTTCCATTCGGTTTGCCCATCATTTGAAATCCCGATCCAGTCGACCGCACATAAGACGATCGGCTTTTCGGCCCCTAAAAGGACGATACCCCGGCAACTGAGAGGGCGGGCAACCCGTTTCATGGGATCGTAAGCGAGCGGACTTCCCACAGGCGGCGTCGCGTCGACCTCAAACCGGGCCAATCGCAATTGCTTTTGATCCGAAGCATTCTCAGCAACCGATGGCAAAACGGGAAGCCCCATGACCAGCCCCCAGATTAGTCCAAGACATGAATACATCAGCTTCATAACGACGATTGGTTCGGCACGGTTTCGTGGTGTTCCGCTAGATTCCTTGAGCAAAGCAAATCTGATGCTTTTGAGTCAAGGTTTGAAGCTGGTGGGTCTTTGCCATTCACATTACTTTACCACCGCTGTTGCGGTAGGACCGTACCGTGGACGTCGGGGACGACGTCCCTATCAGGCTGACAGCCTGCGCCGCATCAAACCGTGGGCACGGCGTAGGCTTTCTCATGCAACTGCTGCAGCGCCTGAACCGAGTAGCCGCTCTTTTTCAATGCCTCGATGCCGAGTGCGGCCGCCCGGGCTCCGCTGAGGGTGGTCATAATCGGCGTATTCATGTAGACCGCGGTGGTTCGGATCTTGACCTCATCCGCTCTCGGTATCTGACCGGACGGCGTGTTAATGACCAATTGGATCTCCTTGTTCTTGAGTCCATCCAGGGCATTCGGTCGCCCTTCAGCCAGCTTAAAGACCTCCCTGACCTCGAGCCCGGACTCTCGCAAAAGCTTGGCGGTCCCGCTCGTCGAGACAATATCAAAGCCAAGATCGGTGAATAATTTCGCCAGCTTCGGCACTTGAGGCTTATGGGCATCGTTGACGCTGATAAAGACCTGCCCCTCCAGCGGCAACGGGACACCGGCCGCCATCTGCGATTTCGCGTAAGCGATACCGAGATCGGCATCGACTCCCATCACCTCGCCGGTCGACCGCATTTCCGGCGACAAGAGGATGTCCTGCCCCAAAAACCGATTGAATGGGAAGACCGATTCCTTGACCGCCCAATAATCCGGCCAGATCTCCTTGGTGAATCCAAGCTCCTCGAGCGTTGTTCCGGCCATGACTCGCGCCGCGAATTTCGCCATCGGCTTACCGATTGCCTTGCTCACGAAGGGCACCGTTCTTGAGGCCCTCGGGTTCACCTCGAGCACATAGACCTCTTCACCCTTCACCGCGTACTGGACATTCATTAGCCCCGAGACATTCAGCTCCCGAGCCATCGCATGCGTGCACTCACGAATCTTCTGGATTGCGGACTTGGTCAATGTGTGAGGCGGCATGACCATGGCCGCATCCCCGGAGTGAACGCCGGCAAACTCGATATGCTCCAGCATGCCGCCGATGACGACCGTGCCGGCATTCGGGTCCGTGTGATTCCCGACGTCGGCAACGCAATCGACATCGACTTCGGTTGCGTCCTCCAAAAATTTGTCAATCAAGACCGGCCGTTCGGGCGAAGCGTCCACCGCAGAGCGGAGATAATGCAACAGCTCGTCATCCGAATAAACGATCTGCATCGCCCGCCCGCCCAGGACGAAGGAGGGCCGCACCAATACCGGATAGCCAAGCCGATGGGATGCCTCGAAGGCCTCCTTTTCATTGACCGCAAACCCGTTCGGCGGCTGTGCAATATTCAATTTCTGAAGCATCGACGCGAAGAGCTCCCGATCTTCCGCGACTTCGATGCTTTGCGGGGATGTACCGATGATATTGACTCCGTTTTCCTGGAGCCCAAGCGCCAAGTTTAACGGAGTCTGCCCCCCGAATTGCACGATCGCCCCCGTGCATTGCTCCCGCTCATAAATGTGGAGCACATCCTCCAGTGTTAACGGCTCGAAGAAAAGGCTGTCGCTCGTATCGTAATCCGTCGAGACCGTCTCCGGGTTTGAGTTGACCATCAACGTGGCGTAGCCGTCCTCCTTCAGCGAGAACGCGGCATGGACACAACAATAATCGAATTCGATGCCTTGACCGATTCGATTCGGCCCGCCGCCAAGGATCATGATCTTGCTTTCATCGGAGGCCTTGATTTCGTCATCCGCCCGGTCGTATGACGAATAGTAATAGGGTGTGTATGCCTCGAATTCGGCGGCGCAGGTATCGACCAAGCGATAGCTCGGGACGATATTCCGGCGCTTTCGCTCCGCGCGGATAGCATCCTCCGTGGTCCCGGTCAGATAAGCAATCTGACGATCGGAAAATCCGTACGATTTGGCTTTGGCTAATAGCTCAGGGGTCATTGCTCGTATTTTGGCTCATCCAGCTTAAAGCTGCTGAAGAACCTGCTTCAATTCGTCATCGGTATTGTAAAAGTGCGGGGACAACCGGATATATCGATTCCCCTCGGGATCCACCCGCAATGAAGTGAAAATAGACTCTCGCTCCATCTTTTCGCAAATGGTGCCCATGTCGGTTCCGGGCTTGTAAAAGGTTACGATACCGCTGCCATGGTCATTGGGAGCATCGGCTTGCAATACGTGATACCCCTTTTCCCGGAGCGCCGGTACAAGCCACTGTCGCTTTCGAAGGAGCTCCTTGGCGATGGCATCGAGGCCAATCTCGTTCAGCAGCTCCAGAGCTGCCTGCATCCCAACCTGGCCCAAAAAGTTGGGTGTCCCTACCTCATACCGTTTGGCCCCCTCCCGATAGGTCATCTTCTCCTGAGTGACAAAATCCGGCGACCGAATATTATGCCAGCCGTAAACCGGCGGGCAAAAGCTCTCATGCAGTCTCTTTCGGACGTAGAGGATCCCGGCGCCGCAGGGCCCCAGCATCCACTTATGCGAATCGGCCGCCAGGAAGTCGACGTGGGTGACGGCCGTGGGAAAGGCACCGACCGTCTGAATGCCGTCGACACTGAACAAAATATTGCGCTCGCGAAGGAAGGCCCCAATGCCATTCAGATCAATTCGCCACCCGGAGATAAAGTGACACGATGCCAACGCGACCAGACGTGTGCGGCCGTCCACTTGCGCCCGGACATCCTCAAGGCCGATCCGCCCCAATTGCGAAGCTTGAACAAAGCGGACCTCGACCCCTCGTGCCTGGAGCGCCATCCATGGATAAACATTCGAGGGATAATCGGCAAAATAGACCAAGACATTATCGCCCGGCTCGAACGAGACCCCGCTGGCGATGTAGCTGAGCGCAAGCGAAGTCGGTCCCAAAAGGGCGATTTCTTCCGGGTCTGCGTCGATCATCCGGGCCGCAAGGCGGCGAGTCCCTTCAAAGCGATTCGCCCCGATCACCGCTTCTTGATTGCCCACTGTCGCCATTTCCGAGTATTCCCGGATCGCCTTGCCGACCCGAGCCGGCAAGGGCGCGACGCCCGCATGCCCAAGGAATATCTGCCGACCGACAACAGGGAACTCGCGTTGCCTTAATGACTCATTGGATAAAATTTCATCGATTTCCATGATTTAAAACGAACGACCTTTGCCAACCGACGACTCCCTCTTGAAGCGGGCCGAGACCACGAGACGCCAACCGCGTTAAAAGCGGGTGGCATCCATGATTTGGGAGAAGTAATTGCTCCAAAACGAGATAACATAATACGCCACCACTCCGAGGATAATGAAATAGACCAAGCGCGGCCCCCAAACCGCCGCGGTGTGCATATTTCGTTCCCCCTGCTCGCGATAATACCGATAGAGCCGCTTGAGTGAATCGTCCAGCCGACCCGCTTGTTCTCCGGTGCGATAAAGATTGCAGAAGACCTCGGGGAATTGATTCGTCGTCGCCAGCAGTTCCCCAGGGGATTCCCCTGAATCGATCTCCGACTCCCAACGATTAACCGTGTTCTTCAATGTCGGCGACCCACTGGCCGAAGCAGCCAGCTTCCATGCCGGAACAATGGAAACACCGGCATTCAACAGGGCATCCAATGCCATCGCCAAGCGGGCCAAAGCCAACTGTCGTCGGGCGCTTCCAAGGAAAGGGACAAATCGAAAAACTCGCTCGACCAGCATTTGCCATCTCTCGCCCCGACCGGTTTGAAACAGCCAAATCACCGCCGCTATCACCACATAGGCAGGGATAAGGATCCCGAATGTCTGGCTCAGATAGAGGGTCAAATCACCGGAAATGAAGAAATGGGGAAACGGTGGAATGAACACCAGCGCATGGAGAACGAAAATCGGGTATCCCAGACTGCGCACGACGTTGCCGAACAGCGAGGCACGGTCCCGATAGTACTGCTCCAGCATTCGGAAGGTCTGCTCGAGCCGGCCACTCTCTTCGCCGGCCTGAAGTATCGCCAAATCCAGTTCGGGCCAGCGCCCCGACAAAGCAAGGGCTTCCGTGAACGCGTAGCCGCAATCGAGGGAGTTGACAAGCCGCCCGAGCGGCTCCACGTAAACGCTTGAAGGAGGGGAGTTTCGAATGGATTGAATGGCCTCGCGCAGCCTGACGCCCGCTTCAGTCAAAGCAGCCAACTGATAATAGAATTCAGCCCGCCGCTCCAATGTGGTCGGTGTGACGAATAGTTGTCTCATCGCACACCGTTATAGCCAATCCAACCCCCCATCTGCCTTGATGGTCTAAGGCAATGCCTCGCTAGCCCATGGCGCTTTCGAGCTTGCTTTTAATTTCCTGCTTACCCCTCATGCCGACGATTTGCTCCTGCACCTCCCCGTTCTTGAAAAGCAGCATCGTCGGGATCGCACGAATACCATGTTGGTTGGCCAAACTTTGGTAATCGTCAATGTTGACTTTGCCAATCTTGACTTTCCCGTCCAGCTCGCCCGCGAGCTCTTCCAGCACCGGCGCAATCATCTTACATGGACCGCACCATTCGGCCCAAAAGTCGACCAGCACCGGCTTATCGGAGTTGATCACCTCATCGTTAAAATTGCTATCCGTCAGCGTAACAATGTTCTCTGCTGCCATGATCTTACCAATCTCCTTCTAAAACGCTATCGGGCGAACCCTTTCGGCCGGCTTCTACTGCCGGTCTGCTCTGTCACAAGCCTACTCTTGCAACGACGTAAGCCGCTTCGCCGAGTCCGCTGCTTAGCCGCCCAACAGGGTTGTGAAATAGACACCGATTGCCAACAGAGCCACGCTTACCAGCGCCACGGCAATACCAAGTCCGGTATCGACGGCACTCACACCGGCCCCTCCAGGACGCGCCGCAGGAGCGGGC
>JAHEOI010000234.1 GCA_018610125.1 Verrucomicrobiota bacterium | reverse complement strand
GGCCTTTTCTTGCCCTTGGACGGAGATCGCTGCCGGCCTGTGCCGCTTCGTCTGCTCTGTGAGGAGCTCCACGTTATTGCCCGCTCCAAGAGCGACAAGCCGAATGCGGTCGGGCAGGTCTTGAGCGATTTCAACGGTGCTCCGCCCGATCGATCCCGTACTGCCAAGGAGTGCGACCTTCTTCATGAATCCACCTTATCAATCGGTTTTGGAAATTTTGAACGCGCTTTGTCCATATCTCAGTTAAGGACCAATATCAGATACCAGTACATGAGCGGCGCGTTAAATAGTAAACTGTCGATCAGATCGAGAACCCCGCCGATTCCCGGCACCCAATTTCCGGAATCCTTGACCCGGGCGGCCCGCTTCAAAGTTGACTCGATGAGATCTCCCATGACTGCGGCACTTCCAAGGATCACGCCGACAGCAATCGCATGGCCGGCATTGATGCCGTTGAGGTTATCGCCGCTCAGCATGGCAAAACCCAAGCTGCCCAGGGTCGAAACCAGGATGGCCCCGGCAAAGCCTTCCCAAGTCTTGCCCGGACTTATCTTGGGAGTCATTTTGTGACGCCCACAGACGGAGCCTACCAGGTAAGCCCCGGTATCACTGAGCTTGGTGACCACAATAAAGTAGAGCACCATGAGCCCGCCCCCATGGACCGGCTCAAAATAGATCTTTAACAGAAACGTCATCAGGCCGGCCAAGTAAAAGATCCCCACAAGGGTCACGCCGACGCCCGCCACCCCCACACTCCACGAGCTTCCCCAGACCATTCTCATCAACAGCACCAAGCTAAGCCCAATCCAAAATGCGGCTTCGTAATCGCCCCAAGCTTGACCCGAGACGGATGGCCCAGTGATTCCTGAGAGCGCCACAAATGTGCCCCCAACCAAAAGCAAACCCGATCCGATTCCGAGTCCCAGGTAAAACGGAAGGCCTTGATGACCGGCCAAGTCATAGAACTCCCGCAGACCAAAGCCGGTAAGGAAAAGGAGAACAGCCCCGAATATCAAGTCATCCACAGGGGAGGGAGCGGCCAAAAGCCCCCAGAGGACCACCCCCCACAGGACAACGGAGCTGAACGTGCGGCGAAGCAGTTCGGTGGATTTACGTTTGGTGGCCGGTGATTTGGCTGTCCCCACACTCATTGACTTCACTCAACCCCTCCAAAACGTCGATGGCGACGCCCATACTCCTCCAGGCAAGCCAAGAAATCCTTCCTTCGAAAATCCGGCCACAACGTGGGCGTGACGACAAACTCGGCATAGGAAATCTGCCAAAGGAGGAAGTTACTCACCCGCATCTCCCCGCTTGTCCGAATCAATAGCTCCGGATCCGGCAAACCCCTGGTGTAAAGATGGGCGGCCACCACGCCCTCGTCGATATCTTCAGGATTAATGGAACCTTGCTTGGCTTCTTCGGCAATTTCCCGGACTGTGTCCACGATCTCGGAACGGGCGCCGTAGTTCAACGCCACCACCAGATTCAGCCCTGTATTCCCGCTCAGGCGGTGCACCGTCTCCTTCAGCTCATCTTGCACCGAGCCCGGTAGTCCACTAATCCGTCCGATAACATCCAAATGGACATTGTTTCGCTCGAGCTGGTCGGCCTCGTTCTTCAAATAGTGGGCCAACAGATCCATCAAGACATCGATCTCCGATTGAGGGCGAGACCAATTCTCCACCGAAAAGGCGTAGAGCGTGAGATACCGTATCCCCAGTTCCCCGGCTGTCTCAACCACAGCTCGCACGGAATCCGCACCGGCTCGGTGCCCTTCAACGCGGGGAAGCGAGCGCTCCTTTGCCCAACGCCCATTACCATCCATGATGACGGCCACGTGGTTCGGAAGATGGTCGCGATTCTCTGCGCTTAACGCGGTGACAGCAGACGTCATGTTTTGGTCGTTCAATCGTGGGCGCCAACCACGCTCGCCTTGGCCGAAATCATTGGATTGCTCGATCGTGGCTCGGATTTGCCGAGACCGCCGCAATCATACCGCAATGGTTTGGTTCCGTTCGGGCCCGACGGAGATCAGCCTCAACTTGGTCCCCGAGAGCTCGGCAATGGCCTTGAGGTATTGGCGCGCCCTCAACGGCAATTCCTTCCAGGTTTTGCAATCATGAGTCGGGCGTTGCCAACCGGGAAAGTCGGTATACACCGCCTCGCAATTCGACAGCACCTCCAGGTCATTGGGAACATAGTCAAATGTTTCCGAGCGATAGCGATAGCCGGTACAGACACGCACCCTCTCGAGCGAGTCGAGACCATCCAGATTCGTGACGGCCATTTCGCCAATTCCGTTAACCATTGAGGCGTGACGCGTGGCGACCGCATCGAACCATCCGCAACGCCGCTTACGAGCAGTGGTCGCGCCATACTCCCGCCCCAACCCGTGTAATAATTTTGACAGCTCCGTGCTCTCGGTAGGCAAGGGACCTTCTCCCACCCGGGTCGTGTATGCCTTCATAACTCCGAATACCCGATCAATTCGATTCGGAGGAACTCCAGAGCCGGTGCACGCCCCTCCGGAAGTCGTGTTCGAAGAGGTCACAAACGGATAGGTGCCATGGTCGAGATCCAAAAAGCTGCCCTGAGCTCCCTCGTAAAGGATCTCCCTCTTTTGTCGCATTGCTTCATGAATCTTGACAACCGTATTCGTGACAAACGGCTTAAGGACATCACCGGCGGCACGGTAAGCCTCATGCAGCTTTTTGACCGGAAGGGAATGACCGCCAAGCCCTTTCAGAATCTGGTTGTTCTCCTTCATTCGGGCACGAAACTTCTTCTCAAACTGCTCAGGATGCACCAGGTCGATCACGCGCAGCCCGGTACGAGCCGCTTTGTCACCGTATGCCGGCCCAATCCCTCGCTTGGTCGTTCCGAGCTTGTTCTTTCCCTTATTCAACTCCCGAAGCTCATCGAGCTCGCGATGATAAGGCATCACCAGATGTGCGGTCTCACTGATAAATAGGTTCCCCAGGGTTTCGATCCCCAAGTCCTTGAGTCCCTTGATCTCCTCAACCAACTGCAATGGCTCAATCACAACCCCATTTCCGATCACGCAAGTCTTTCCAGAGCGAAGAATACCGGATGGGATCAAGTGTAGGACGTATTTCTGAGAACCGACATACACCGTATGACCGGCGTTGTTCCCCCCTTGGGTGCGAACGACCCAATCCATTTTCTCAGTCAATACATCAATGACTTTCCCCTTCCCTTCGTCACCCCACTGGGCTCCTATTAAGATCGTGTTTGCCATAAGAAGATCGAGCCGGAACAGACAGCAAAAACCCCCGAACGTGCATTCGGGGGACCGTTACCAAAATGGATTGTAAGACTCGCGGGGAACGTTGTCAATTAGGAGACCGCCGAAACCACCTTTGGGAGAAAAGCTCCGACGTAACCATCAAGCGCCAGAATATAGGACAGCAACGAGAGCGGAGAGCGGAGAGCGGAGAGCGGAGAGCGGAGATGCACAACCACAGCAAAAAGCGGTGGTGGGTTGGCAGGGACTCGAACCCCGGACCCATGGCTTAAAAGGCCACTGCTCTACCTGGCTGAGCTACCAACCCACACGAAGGTCGTTTAACCGACTTTGAGCACACGACACTGAATACGCAGCGATTCCTATTACACGATGCCCATGCGACGATGCCTATGCGACGATGCCCACGCGATGCGCCACCACGCCCGGCATTGCCGGCAATGTGAAGAGCCCGCCCACGCCCAAAGCGATAACAACATACGGACGGGCCTCGATAATCGCAACCGTTTTTACAATTTTTCCAGACGCTGAAATTGCAGGTCTTTTCCTTCGCTATGCAAAAAAGGCATGAATCCTGTCGCTCACGTAATCGACCTGCTCATCACTCAATTCGGGGTAAATCGGCAAAGGAAGCACTGTCCGGGCGACCTCTTCAGCGGCCGGAAAGTCACCCTCATTGTAGCCTAAATGGCGATACGCCGCCTGTAAATGCAACGGCTGGGGGTAATAAATAATCGACTGAATCCCCGCACTTGCCAAATGCTCTTTCAGCCGATCCCGTTCCGAGGTTAAGATCGCGTAGACGCTAAAGACGTGGCTGCTCTTATGGGATAGGATCGGTGTCTTGACCGGGGTATCGGCCAAGCGTCGAGAGTAACGCGCGGCAATGGCCGCCCGTTTCCTGTTCCACCTCTCCAAGTAAGGGAGCTTCACACGCAGCACAGCCGCTTGCACTTCGTCCAATCGCGAATTCCAGCCGACTACCCGGTGATCATATCGACTCTCGACGCCGTGATTCCTCAGGCCTCGAAGGCGTTTGGCCACCGCCTCATCATTGGTCGTCACCATTCCGGCATCGCCTACTGAGCCCAGTGTCTTCGTCGGATAAAAACTAAAGCACCCGACTCGTCCCCATCCCCCCAACAGACGACCACAATAGCGCCCCCCAAGCGCCTGCGCCGTATCTTCGATCAGTGCAATGTCCCAGTCGTTGCACAGCGCCAGCAGCTCTGCGAGCAAGGCGGCCTGTCCAAACAAATGGATGGGGATAATTGCCTTTGTCCGGCGAGTCATTCGTCGAGCGACGTCAGACGGATCCAGGTTAAAGGTCCTTGGGTCGATATCGGCCAGGACCAGGCTTGCCCCCACCTGATCAACGCACTCGGCCGCGGCGACAAATCCAAAGGCGGGGACAATCACTTCATCCCCGGGACCGATAGCCAGCGCTTGGAGGGAGAGACGAAGGGCATCCGTGCCGGAATTCAAGCCGACAGCCGAGGCAACACCGATATAGGAAGCGATCGCTTCCTCGAACGCCGCCACGTTGTCACCCAAAACATAACGTCCGCTCAGCAGGGTTTGCTCGAGCGCCGGTAATATATCTCCTTTGAGGAAGCGCTGCTGCGCGGCCAGGTCGAAAAACGGGACCTCCATTAATCTGCGCGTCTATTTCGGTTGAGCACTCGCGCCGTCATTGTCCGCTTGCTGCGCCGCGCGGTACTCCCGCTTCGCCTCAGGCAACCAGTCTCGTATGTTTTGGATGCGCGTTTTGTCCAATGGATGTGTCCGCAAAAACCAAGGGGTTGAGGACCCGCGCGTTTCATTGTACTCCGCAAATCGCTGCCAGAAGTCGATCGCACGCTCGGGATTGTACCCGGCTCGAGCCATGTACATCAGCCCGATCTTGTCGGCTTCGGCCTCTTGCTTCCGACTATGGGGCAAGGCCAAAGCCAACTGGCTCCCAAGCCCATAGACCGTGCTTGCGGCCTTCTGCAGTCGGGGATCTTCCCCGGACAAACCGGCCTGGATGAAACTGCCTCCCGCCTGCCTCAGGAGAGCATGACTGACGCGCTCGGATCCATGCCGGGCGGCGACATGCGCCACCTCATGCCCGATGACCGTCGCCAGACCGCTTTCGTTCTTGGTAATCGGCAGGATCCCGGTATGGATCCCTACCTTACCCCCCGGCAAGGCAAACGCATTCGGCTCCTCTTTCTTGAACACGACAAATTCCCACTCGGCGTTCGGAATATCCGGATCGGCCACCTCGGCGATGCGCTTGCCAACCTTTTTCAACAACTTGTTGGCTTCAGGGTCATCACTAATCGGGACCTCCTTTTTCATCTTCTCGAAGCTCTTCACGCCCATCTCGAATGCCTGCTCGGACGACAGTAAATTCAACTGCTGACGCCCTGTCTCAGGGACAGTCGTGCATCCGGCAATTACCAGCCCGATCAGAACCCAACGAAACCAGCGCCGAAAAGCGAACATTCTCATAATCCTACTACAATCCCACAAACCACCGTTAACGACAAGAACCCTTGGACCTCGAGGACGAGGTCCCTATCAGGGAGGACCCTTCCCTGATAGGACGCCGTCCCAGGCGTCCCACTTCACTCCGTTACTCCCTCACCCCTCCTCTTGCCAAGCGTTTTAGGATCGTCTTTTGAGTATGGAGACGGTTCTCGGCCTCGTCGAAAATGGTTTGGGCATGGGCTTCGAATGTGGCTTCATCGATCTCCTTCCCGCGATAGGCCGGCAAGCAATGCATCACAAGCGGATCACTTCCCACCTGGCGAATCAGCGCTTCATTAATCTGATAGTCTTTCAGAATTCGAATTCGCTCCTCGGATTCCGACTCTTTCCCCATCGAGACCCAGACATCGGTGTAAAGCAGATCCGTATTTCGGACTGCCGCTTGCAGGTCCGGGGTACACCAAAGACGTCCCCCCGACGGGAACGTTGCCGTGATCTCCTCTCCCTTCCATTCCCAGTTGGTGGCCGCTTCTTTGAGGCGTGCCATAAGCTCCTCGGCCGGAAAGAAGTCGGTCGGCGCAGCGATTCGAACTTCAAACCCGAGGCGCAATCCGGCAAAGACCCAAGAGCGGGCCACATTGCATCCGCCATCACCGACGAAGGTCACAGTCTTTCCCGCGATCGGGCCCCGTTTCTCGTCAAAGGTGAACAGGTCGCTCAGAATCTGGCACGGATGCTCATCATCCGTGAGGGCATTAATGGTCGGCACACCGGCATACTCGGAGAAGGTCTCGACATCCGATTGACCGAATGTGCGTATGACCGCGCCATCGATCATCCGCCCCATGACTCGAGCGGTATCCTTGATCGGCTCACCTCGTCCGAGCTGGATATCTTGGGCACTGAGGAAGAAGGTTGACCCGCCCAGCTCTCGTATACCGATCTCAAACGAGACGCGTGTCCGCGTAGAGGCCTTGGAGAACATTAGGGACCAGATTTGACCTGCCAAAGGCCCGGAGCCGGCGGCCCCTCGCGTCCGCTTGATCTCCTCGGTTTCGCCAATAATCGATTCGATTTCGGCTTTGGAAAGACTCTCGAGACTTAAAAGATGTTTCATTGGCTCAATTGCTTCATAGCGGTGTCGACCAGCTCAAGGCCGGCTTCAGCCGTCGCTTTGGACAAGTTCAATGCGGGTAGAAATCGAACCACTTGCGGCCCGGCCGGTATCGCCAAAAGTCCCTCTTGGTGAAGCTGATGGACCATTCGGGCCGCGGGTGAGCGCTCGGTCGGCCAATCTTCAGTCAGCTCGATTCCAACCATCAAGCCGAGTCCTCTCACCATTTTTAATCGTTGAGGATAACGGCGGATCAGTTCGGACAACTGCTCTTGGAGCCAGCAACCAAGCTCGCGGGCATTCCGGTCCAGCCGATCGCGCCGGATCACCTCGAGGATCTTGAGGGCAACCGAGCAGGCAAGAGGACCGCCGCCGAAGGTGCTGGCATGGGTCCCTGGACCAAGCAAATCGGCGTAGGGTTGGCGCACCCAAAATGCCCCAATCGGGAATCCCCCCCCGAGCGACTTCGCCATCGCAATGCCGTCGGGCAAGAAATCCTTTCCTCCGGGTGTCTCTTCGAGAATGCGTTGGTAGCTCATGAATTGACCGGTTCGAAAGTGACCGGCTTGCACCTCATCCATGAGCAACAGCAAGCGGTTTTCATCGCAGAACCGGCGCAGTTCCAGGAGATAGGCGGGATCTGCCGGATAGACACCCCCTTCCCCTTGCACGCCTTCAATCATGATCGCAACCGTCGCCGGGCTCAGCGCTTGCCTTAGCGCGTCGATATCGTTAAACGGGACCTGCCGGAATCCCGAGACGGCCGGCCCGAAGCCCTTCTTCACCTTCTCTTGGCCGGTGGCCGCCATACATGCCAAGGTCCGGCCATGGAAAGACCGACTCATCGTAAGGATCTCAAACCGGCCTTCCTCATCCCCAAAACGGCGGGCCAATTTGAACAGCCCTTCATTCGCTTCGGCGCCGCTGTTACAGAAAAAGCATTTGCCCGGACCGATCAACTTGGTCAGGGTCTCGGCAAGCTTCCCTTGCCGTTCGTGATAATAAAGATTCGAGGTATGGGTCAAGCGACCCGCCTGCTCTGTGAGCGCCGCTGTCAGCTCCGGATGACACTGCCCGAGGATATTGACGGCGATCCCGCCGCCAAAATCGAGATAACGTTTCCCGGTTGTGTCCCAGAGATAGGCGCCCTCCCCGCGTTCAAAGCTCAGGTCAAACCGTGAGTATGTGGGAACGACAAACTCATTGTCGCACTCTTGAATCCGGGCGGCCTTGCCACCGCCGTTTTCGGCTCCACCATGCGAATCGTTCTCCGTCATAATACCACCTCTGTTCCGACTCCCCGGTCCGTAAAGATTTCAAGCATCACCGCATGCGGCACCCTCCCATCAACCAATGACACTTTGTCGACGCCCGTTTGAATCGCCGTGACCGCACTGTCGACCTTGGGGATCATTCCCTTTTCAATGATCCCCTTTCTTTTCAACTCTTCCACTTCATTGACCTGCAAGTGCGGGATCACTGTGCTGGAGTCGCTCGGATCCGACATTAGCCCCGCCACATCGCTCATAAAGACCAATCGTCGGGCATTGAGGGCGATTGCCACCCGGGCCGCCGCGACATCCGCGTTGCAGTTGTAGGTGGCTCCGTCCGGGCCTCGGGCTGTCGGGCTAACAACCGGGGTGACATGATTCCGGATGCATTCCAGGAGAGGGTCGGTACTGACCGAGGTGACTTCTCCAACGAATCCGGTATCCACCGGTTCGCCATCGTCACCGTTTAGCCAAAGCTTGCGGCAAGAAAAGATATCGGTCCCCGCCAATCCCTGCGCTTTCCCGCCAAGGGAGGCAAGCGTTTCGACAATCTCGGGATTGATCTGCCGCGTCAGAACAGAGTCCACAACCTCGATCACCCGTTCGCTTGTCACGCGCATCCCCTGAACAAACTCAGGCTCCAATCCGGTTTCCTGCATCGCCCGTGAGATCGCCTTGCCACCCCCGTGAATGACGACCGGATTGATCCCGACGGCCTCCAGAAAGACAATATCGCGTGCCACACTGGACCGGACTTCCGGATCGGGAGAATCCATAAAGCTCCCACCGTATTTGATGACAAAGGTCTCATTACGGAAACGTTGGATATACGGCAGCGCTTCCAGCAGGGTCGCGGCCTTGGCAATGACATCTTCCATTATTTGACCCTGTTATTCTCCCTTATTAAAATCGACATAAGCCTCGGTTAAGTCTGAAGCATAGAGATGCGCCTCACCTTCGCCCAAATGCAAATCGAGATGCAATTCAAATTCCTTCTCACTTGTGATCGGCGTAAGCGCTTCCAAAGGCGTTGACACCTGACCAGCTCGCAAGGCGTAATAGATAGAGTCCTCCCCGGGTCGGGAATAGCCAATATCGATCACTTCCTCCGCTGCGCGAGCCCGTGAGGCCCCGACCGCCGCGAGGATTCGGCC